>NZ_JAGKJL010000004.1:0-240113 GCF_020329495.1 Bradyrhizobium australafricanum
CGAGGCCGACGAATGCGATGTCGCGTCCTGTCACGAAGGCAGGGCGCTCGGGCAGATCCGTCTGGCAGGACTGTGCGATGCGCGAGCGCAGCGCTTGCTCCTGTCGCCGGCGGGCCTGCATGGTCATGAGCGCGAGACCGCGACGCTCCGTGATTGTCACCCCGCCGCCTGGCGCGCCGCGCGGGACTGAAGATAAGGCGGATGTCCGCGACAGCTCAGCCATGGAGATTTTTTCCTTCGGGGTCGAAGAAGACCGGCGGCACCACCTCGACCAGGGTGTCGCCGTTCCGGACCGGATCATAGGCGCGCACGTGCTGGCCGTGGCGGGACGGGCCGTGCTTGAGCAAACCGAGTCCGATCCAGTGTCCGAGCATCGGCGAGAAGGCGACGGAGGTGACGTATCCTTCGTCGTGCTTCATGGTCGCCGCAGCACCCGGCGCGAGGAAGTGCGCGCCGGCGCGGAGCCGTTCGCCGCGATCGACGGGTCTGATGCCGATCAGGGCCGGCCGGTCGGCGGCGGTCAGGCCAGGACGCTGCGCCAGAACCCGTCCAATGAAGTCCTTCTTCTGCGACATCATGCGGCCGAGGCCGAGGTCCGCTGCGGTCGTTGTGCCGTTGAGCTCGTTGCCGGCGACATGTCCCTTCTCGATGCGCATGACGCCGAGTGCTTCGGTGCCGTAGGGGACCACGCCGTATCCGGCTCCGGCATCCATAATTGCCCGGATCACCGCGTCACCGAACGTCGCCGGCACGGCGAGCTCGTAGGCGAGCTCTCCGGAAAACGAGACGCGATAAATGCGTGCCGATACGCCGCGCCAGGTGAACTCGGCGCAACCCAGATAGGGCAGCGCCGCGTCCGATACGTCGTAGGCGCCGCAGAGCAGGCGTGCCAGGAGATTGCGTGAGCGTGGACCGGCGATCGAATATTGCGACCACTGCTCCGTGACCGACGTGAGCTGAACGTCGAGCTCCGGCCACAGCACCTGGCGGGCGTGCTCGAGATGCTGCATGACCTTGCCGGCGTTCGCCGTCGTGGTGGACATCATGTAGTGATCGGGCGCAAATCGTGCGCTGGTGCCGTCGTCCATCACGATGCCGTCTTCGCGCAACATCAGGCCGTAGCGCACCTTGCCGACCGGCAGCGTCGAGAAGGTGTTGGCATAGACGCGGTCGAGAAATACCCCGGCATCGCTGCCCTGGACGTCGATCTTGCCGAGCGTGGAGACGTCGCAGACACCGACCCGCTCGCGTGTCTCGCGCACCTCGCGGCTCACCGTCGCCAGCCAGTCCGTCTCGCCGGGTTGCGCGAACCATTGCGCGCGCAGCCATTGTCCGGCCTCGACGAAGGTGGCGCCGTTTTCGTCGGCCCAGCCATGTCCGGCCGTCAGACGGGTCGGGCGAAACTCTTTGCTGCGATGGCGGCCGGCGAAGGTTGCGATCGCGACCGGCGAATAAGGCGGACGCAACATGGTGGTGCCGACATCGCTGATGGCCTTGCCGGTCAGCTCGGCCATCATGGCGTGGCCGTTCAGGTTCGAGGTTTTGCCCTGGTCGGTTGCCATGCCGAGCGTGGTGTAGCGCTTGAGCAGTTCGACGGACCTGAAGCCTTCGCGCGCCGCGAGCGCGACGTCGTTGCTGGTGACGTCGTTCTGGAAATCGACGAACGACTTCGAACGCGAGGCGCCGACGTGCCAGAGCGGCGTGACGCCGTCGAACTCGTCACCGGCTCGAGGAACAGCTATCGCTTTGGCGGCGAAGCCCATGGTCTCCGCCGCTTGCGCTCCGGCCGCCATGCCATCACGCAGGGCGTTCGACAGTGTGAAACGGCCGGCGGCGGCGCCGACCACCGCCATGCCAGGCGGCGCCTTGCCGGGAATGAAAGTTGCGACCTTATCGGACCATTCCGGACGGTTCCCCATTTGGGTCGCCAGCGCCAGATTCGCATTCCAGCCGCCGGAGACGGCCAGCAGGTCCACCTCCAGTTCGCTGACGCGCTTGCTGGCGTCCCGGAATACGATGGTCTTCAGCCGGTGGCGGCCGCGCGTATCGATCACCTGCGCGCCTGCGATTGCCGAAATTCCCAACTCTTTCGCACGGTCGGCGAGGGCCGGATCGACCTGCGGCCGTGCGTCGAGGATGGCTGCGACCTCGATCCGGTGCCGCGCAAGGTCGAAGGCGGTGGACCACGCATCGTCGCAGCTCGCGAACACGGCCGCGCGACGGCCGGGCGCAACCGCGAACCGGTTCAGATAGGTCCGTACGGCCGATGCCATCATGACACCGGGACGGTCGTTGCCGCCGAACACGATCGGCCGCTCGATCGCGCCGGCGGCGAGCACGCTGCGCCTGGCGACGATCTTCCAGAGCCGTTGGCGCGGCTGCTGCGGGGCAGGTACCAGCAGATGATCGGACACCCGCTCGACCACGCCGTAGGTGCCGCCATCGTAGACACCAAACACGGTGGTCCGGCGCAGCATGCGAACGTTTGACAAGGCCTGCAGCTCGGCGACGGCCTGCCCGGCCCAGGTCGCGCCGGCAAGGGAATCGACCTCGCACGTATCGGCATTGAGCCGTCCGCCGAACACGAAGTCCTCCTCGCACAGAATGACGCGTGCGCCGGCCCGGCCGGCCGCCAGGGCTGCGGCGAGACCCGCCGCGCCGCTGCCGATGACAAGAAGATCGCAGAACGCGTGTATCTTTTCATATCCGTCAGGGTCGGCCTCGCCGCTGGCGCGTCCGAGGCCTGCCGCACGGCGGATCGCTGGCTCATAGACCTTCTCCCAGAAGGAGGCCGGCCACATGAAGGTCTTGTAGTAGAAGCCGGCGACGAACAGAGGTGAGAGCAGGGAGCCGAGTGCGCCGACGTCGAGCTTCAGCGACGGCCAGCGGTTCTGGCTGCGCGCCTCGAGCCCATCGAACAGTTCGATTGTGGTGGCGCGCGTGTTCGGCTCACGTCGCGCATCGCGCCGCAGTTCGACGAGGGCGTTGGGCTCTTCCGAGCCGGCGGTCAGGATGCCGCGCGGCCGGTGATATTTGAACGAGCGGCCGACCAGCCTGGCCCCGTTCGCAAGCAGCGCCGCGGCAAGGGTATCGCCCGGGAAGCCTGAATAGGACACTCCATCGAAGAAGAATCGCAGGCGCGTTGCGCGATCGATCTGTCCGCCTGTCGCAAGCCTGTGTGGCCCAGCAGGATTGACCATGATCAGGAGCCCGCGAATGCCGTGCCGAGAATGTCGTGTGTGCGCGTGTCGCGCCTCACGCGCAGCCAGCTCCTGCACCCATTGGCGTGGTACCAGAGCTCCTCATGCGGGCCGGCAGGATTGTCGCGGAGGTAGACCGCCTCATAGAACCTCTGCTGCGCGTCGGGCGCCGCGGGATCCGGGCGCGGAGTCGGATCGCCGTGATAGACATACTCGCTGAGGTCGCGCTCGCCGCAATAAGGACATCGGATGCGCATCTTGGGGTGCTCGTCGCGATCTCAATGGAGGTTGGGTTGGGCACCCTGGCCCTTTTCGTCGATCAGGTGGCCGGTCTTGAAGCGGTCCAGCCGGTAGGCGGACGCGACCTCATGATGCTCGCCGCGTGCGAGCAGATGCGCGAAGCACCAGCCCGAGGCGGGCGTCGCCTTGAAGCCGCCATAGCACCAGCCGGAATTCAGATAGAGCCCGTCCAGCGGCGTGCGGTCGATGATCGGCGAGCCGTCCATCGACATGTCGAGCAGGCCGGCCCAATTACGCAGGATGCGGACGCGTCCGATGATCGGCATCAACGCCATGCCGCCTTCGCAGACGTCCTCGACAACGGGCAGGTTGCCGCGCTGGGCATAGGAGTTGTAGCCGTCGATGTCTCCGCCGAACACGAGGCCGCCCTTGTCGGACTGGCTGATGTAGAAGTGACCGGCGCCGAAGGTGACGACACAGGGGATCAGCGGCTTGATGGCTTCGGACACGAAGGCCTGGATCAGATGGCTCTCGATCGGCAGCTTGAGCCCAAGCATCTTTGCGACCCGCGAGCTGCTGCCGGCTACCGCCAGTCCGACCTTTCCGGCATGAATGGTGCCACGCGTGGTCTCGACGGCGACCACACGATCGCCCTCACGCAGGAAGCCGGTAACCTCGCAATTCTGAACGATGTCGACACCGAGATCGCTCGCACCGCGTGCGTAGCCCCACACCACGGCGTCGTGACGGGCGGTGCCGCCGCGACGCTGCAGCAAGCCGCCCTTGATCGGAAAGCGGGCATTGTCGAAATCGGCAAATGGCAGAATGCGGCGAACCGCGTCCGCGCCGAGCAACTCGGCGTCGGCTCCTGCCAGCCGCATGGCGTTGCCTCGGCGCGCGAAGGCATCGCGTTGTCCGTCGGAGTGAAACACGTTGAGCACGCCGCGCTGGCTCACCATGGCGTTGTAGTTCAGTTCCTGCTCAAGCCCTTCCCATAGTTTCATCGACCATTCGTAGAACGGCTCGTTGCCGGGAAGCAGGTAGTTGGAGCGGATGATGGTGGTGTTGCGTCCGGCGTTGCCGGAGCCGATCCAGCCCTTTTCCAGCACCGCGACGTTCCGCATGCCGTGCTTTTTTGCAAGATAATAGGCCGTTGCGAGACCGTGGCCGCCGCCGCCGACGATGACGATGTCGTAGCTTGGCCGCGGCTCGGCATCGCGCCATGCCGGCTGCCAGTCGCGATGGCCGCGCAGCGCCTGGCGGGCGAGGGTGAGGAAAGAGTATCGCATAGGCCGCAACACCGAAGGCAAGCTTGTGAGCCGAAGCATGTCCTGATAAGCACGGACCTGCATGGCAAGAAACGACGGAAAATTATCCCACAGCGACAAACCTCGGATGAGCCGCGTCGGCTTCCTGCTCATCCCGGGGTTCGCGCTGATGTCCTATGCGTCGGCGATCGAGCCGCTTCGTGCCGCCAATGTTCTGACCGGACGCGTTCTGTATCGTTGGCGCCATATTTCGATTGAGGGACACGAGGTCGTCGCTTCCAACGGCGTGCGCATTCAGGCGGACGCGAGTATCGTCGACATCGGGCGGTTGGATACGATCATCGTCTGCGCCGGAGGCAATCCGCAGAGCTTCCGTCATCCAGGGACGATGGCGTTCCTGCGCAAGGTTGCCCGGCATGGTGTGCGATTGGGAGGAGTGTCGGCGGGTCCGTTCCTGCTTGCCCAGGCAGGCGTGCTGGAGGGCTACCGATGCACGCTACACTGGGAGCACATTCCGGCGTTCACAGAGAAATTCCCTTTCCTGCATCTCAGCCAGGCGCTGTTCGAGATCGATCGCGACCGGTTTACCTGCGCGGGTGGTATAGCGGCATTGGACATGATGCACGCGCTGATCCGTATTGATCACGGAGCGCGAGTGGCGGCCGACGTTAGCGACTGGTTTCTGCAGACGGAAGTCCGTCGCGGCGAAGTGGCGCAACGCCTTTCACCTACCGATCGCTTCGGGGTGCATCATCCAAAGCTGATCATTGCGCTGTCCCGAATGGAAGGCAATGTCGAGGCCCCGCTGACTTCCCGTCAGTTGGCTCGGCACGCTGGAGTTTCGGTGCGACAGCTCGAGCGGCTGTTCGCCAAATATCTGCGCACGACGATCACGCGGCGTTATGCGCAAATGCGGCTCGAGCGCGCCCGGCTGTTGCTGAGACAGACGTCGATGCCGATCGGTGAAATCGCGGCGGCCACCGGCTATGGAACACCGGCAAATTTTTCACGGGCGTACCGGGGGCAATTCGGACTTTCTCCGCGCCAGGAGCGTCTCGTCGAATGATGGCGTGGCGTCCATTCTGAGCCGAGATCGCATGTGCTGCCGTTCGCGCCCATGCTGCCGCCGAAATATCTGGCAGGGCTGCCGCTCCATTGTGCAGATGTCGCGGAGCCGCACGGCTTCTCAACGTCACCACTGAACCCACTAGGCTCGGCGCATCGAGAGAGACCCTGGGCCAAGTACAAGAATATGGCTGGCTCGGATGACGATTCGGGCTGCTGGCGCGTTGGCGTGAACGGCGAGGAGTGCGTTGGCACGATCTTGGCACAAGGAGAGGCGTTCGATGCTTTTCCCGCATCCGATCACGGTTGCCTCTTCCACCACGGCGAAACGGGTAGGCGGACAATTTTCGGAGAATAAGTCGATGCTGCGTATCGAGTGCGTGTTGGGGAGCCGGGTGGAGCCCAAACTCTCCGAGCAGCTGCACAGGCTGGACCATCGTGGTGCGGTCGATGTCGTGCATGTCCCGGTGGTCGATCTGGCGCGACGCAGGCTGCTGATCACCACGCGCGGCGGCGAAGAGCTCGCGATCGCGCTGCCACGGCATCAAAGGCTGTTCGATGGTGCGGTTCTCCTGCTGGAGGAGGAGCGGGCCATCGTGGTGCGGGCGGCCACCGAGCGCTGGCTGCGACTGGAACCGCGCTGTCTGAGCGACGCGATCGAGCTCGGCTATCAGGTCGGCAATCTGCACTGGCGCGTTCGCTTCGAGGGTCAGGTCCTGCTGGTAGCCCTCGAAGGCCGGCCGGAAGACTACCTCGCAAGGCTCGAGGGGCTGATCGAGTCCGACCGCGTCGGGGCCGGCGTGATTGAGCAAGCCGTCGATCATGAAGCTGCGCCCTTCGCGGAGCACGGGCACGCCCACTCCCACTCTCCTGGTCACGGCCAGTAGCCATGCTATCGACGCTTCGCGCAATGTGGCAGGCTGACGGAGCCTTTCCCAGCGGATCGTTTGCATTCTCCTACGGACTGGAGGGCGCGATCGCGCTGCGGCAGGGAATGCAGCAGGTCGAATTTGCACAGCTGATGCACGCAATCATCCGGCACCGTTGGGCGACGTTTGACCGTATCGCGCTTCTGCGCGCGTTTCGCGCCGGCGCCGACCTCGCGGCGATCGCCGGCATCGATCGCGAGGTCGAGGCATCGACGCTGTTCAGCGCCTTGCGTCGGGGGTCGCGGCGCAACGGCGCCTCGTTCCTCGCCACGCATGCGCGGCTCGGCAATGAGTCTGCGGTCAGTCTGCGGGACGCCGTGCGTCGCGGCGAATGTCTCGGCCACATCGCCGTCATGCAGGGAGCGGTCTGGTCTACGGTCGGGCTCGACGAGGAACTCGCCCAGCTGACCAGCGGCTACGCGGCGGTCTCCGGTCTCATCACGGCTGCTATACGTCTCGGCGCAATAGGCGTGCTGCAAGGACAGGCGATCCTGCGGGATTGCCTGCCGCTGATCCAGCAGTTCGTGGTGCAGCCGGTGCCGATCGATGCTGAGATGGAAAGCTTTCTCCCGTTCCTCGATGTCGCGTCCGCGCGGCACGAGCAGGCCGATCTCAGACTGTTTGCCAATTGAGGTGATACGGCATGTTATTGACCCCAACCGAGCTTGAACGACTGACGATCTTCGGCGCCGCCGGGCTGGCGCGGCGCCGCCGCGAGCGTGGGCTGAAGCTCAACTATCCGGAGGCGGTAGCCATCATCACCGACGAGATACTCGAGGGTGCGCGGGATGGCCGCTCGGTGGCCGACCTGATCGGCTTCGGCTCGACGATCCTGACTACGGCCGACGTGCTGCCCGGCATAGCCTCGATGATGGACATCATTCAGGTCGAGTGCGTCTTTCCGGACGGAACCAAGCTGGTCACCGTCCACGAGCCGATCCGCCCTGGTCCGGGCGCCGAAGCCGATCCCGAGCATCTCGGCAAGGTGCAGGCACTGGACGGCTCGATCGAGCTCAATGCCGGCCGGCGCAAAGTCACGTTGACCGCGGTCAACACCGGAGACCGGCCGATCCAGATCGGCTCGCATTTCCATTTCTTCGAGGTCAACAAGGCGCTCGAATTTGACCGCTCCGCCGCGTTCAACATGCGCCTCGATATTCCGGCCGGGACGGCGGTGCGGTTCGAGCCGGGCGGATCCAAGGAAATCTCGCTGGTGGAGTTCGGCGGGCAGAAGGAACTCACTGGCCTCAACAACCTAACCAACGGCCAGGGCAGCGATCCGGCCGTGCGCGATGCAGCCTTGGCGCGCGCCAGGTCGCGCGATTTTCGCGGGGCGTAGTTGGCAGGCACCATTGAACTGAGGGGACTCACGTGACCAGGATCGATCGGCGGGACTACGCCGCTCTCTATGGACCGACTACCGGCGATTCCGTGCGTCTTGGCGACACCTCGCTTCTCGCCGTGGTCGAGAAGGATCATGCGGTGTATGGCGACGAATGCCTGCATGGCGGCGGCAAGACGCTGCGTGACGGGATCGGCATGGCCGGCATCACCAGCGCCGAGGGGGCGCTCGATTTCCTGCTGTGCAACGTCACCGTCATCGATCCCGTCATCGGCATCGTGAAGGGAGATCTCGGTATCCGCAACGGACGGATCGTGGGTATCGGCAAGGCCGGCAATCCGGCGATCATGGACGGCGTCGATCCGCATCTGATCGTCTCGACCGGCACAACCGTCCGCGATTGCGAGGGGCTGTTGGCGACTCCCGGTGCAATCGACGTTCACGTCCATTTCGACAGCGCCGGCCTCGTCGAGCACGCGCTTGCCAGCGGCATCACGACGATGATCGGGGGATCACTTGGCCCCATTACCGTCGGCATCGACTCTTCGGGGCCGTTCAATACCGGGAAGATGCTGCAAGCCGCTGAGGCCTGGCCGATGAATTTCGGCTTCCTCGGCCGCGGCAATTCGCATCGCGTCCCACCGATGGTCGAGCAGCTCGAGACCGGCGTCATGGGCCTCAAGCTGCACGAGGACTGGGGCTCGATGCCGGCCGCGATCGATACCTGCCTGCGCGTCGCGGACGACTATGATTTCCAGGTGCAGATCCACACCGACACGCTCAACGAATCCGGTTTTGTCGAGAACACGCTCGAAGCGATCGGCGGCCGCACCATTCACATGTATCACACGGAAGGTGCGGGCGGTGGCCACGCACCCGATATCATTCGCGTTGCCGGCGAGATGCACTGTCTGCCGTCGTCGACCAATCCGACCAACCCCTACACGGTCAATACGTTCGACGAACATCTCGACATGACCATGGTGTGTCATCACCTCAATCCGGCCATTCCCGAGGATGTCGCCTTCGCCGAGAGCAGGATCAGGGCCCAGACCATCGCTGCGGAAGACGTGCTGCATGACATCGGTGCGATCTCCATGCTGGGTTCCGATAGTCAGGGTATGGGCCGCATCCATGAGGTGATTTGCCGGACATGGCAACTTGCTTCCAAGATGAAGGATCAGCGAGGCCCGTTGCCCGAGGAACGGCCGGGCTTTGGCGACAATGCCCGGATCCGCCGCTATATCGCCAAATACACCATCAATGCTGCAAGGACCTTCGGCATTTCCGACCACGTGGGCTCGCTGGAGGCCGGCAAGCTCGCCGACATTGTGGTGTGGCGTCCTGCATTCTTCGGCATCAAGCCGGAGCTGGTCATCAAGGGCGGCTTCATCGCATGGGGCGCCATGGGCGACAGCGCGGCGTCGCTGATGACCTGCGAGCCCATGCTGATGCGGCCGCAATGGGGCGCATTCGGTCGTGCGCCGGCCGCCCTGTCCGCCTGCTTCGTGCACCCGCTGGCGCTGGAGCGCGATCTCGGAGGCGCACTTGGACTTTCGAAGACGCTGCTGCCGGTCGGCAACACGCGCAAGCTCAGCAAGCGCGACATGCTCTGGAACGACGCCTGTCCCAAGGTGTCGGTCGATCCTGAAACCTTCGAGGTCTTCGTTGATGGCGTGCTGGCGACCTGCGAGCCGGCGCGTGAACTGCCGTTGGCGCGGCGCTACATGTTGAGGTGAGATGATGCGCGACCAGGTCGGCTTAAATGTGCAGGCAGGCCGTTCCGGCCCGGGTGCCGCGCGCGTCGGCATCGGTGGTCCGGTCGGCTCCGGCAAGACCGCGCTGATTGAGGCGTTGATCCCCGTGCTGCAACAGCGCGGCATCGATTTCGCGGTCGTAACCAACGATCTCGTCACTAAGGAAGACGCCGAGCGGCTGCGGCGCTCCGGCCTGATCGATCCGGCCCGCGTCACCGCGGTCGAGGCGGGGGCCTGCCCGCACACCGTGATCCGTGAGGATCCGACCCTGAACATCGCTGCCGGCGACGATCTTGAAGACCGCTTTCCGGGTATCGAGCTGATTCTATTCGAGTCGGGCGGCGACAATCTCGCCTCGACCTTCTCGCTCGATCTGGTCGACTGGTGGATTTTCGTCATCGACGTGGCGGGCGGAGACGACATCCCGCGGAAGAAGGGGCCGGGCCTGTTGCGCTGCGACCTTCTCATCGTCAACAAGGTCGATCTGGCGCCCTATGTCGGCGTCAATATCGATCGCATGCTGGAAGAGGCAAGAGCGGTGCGCGGCGGTCGCGCCGTGATTCCGACCAATGTGCGTGGCGGGCTGGGCGTCGAGGAGGTCGCGGATGCAATCTCTGCCTCTGTCCTCTTCCGCATTTGATACCGGCCGCGTCGCGGAGGCTCATGTGGCGGCGGAGCGGGCCGGCGGTCGGACCATCCTGCGCCGTCAGCATGTTGGTTATCCGTTGCACGTGACGCGAGGCTTCTATCTCGACGCCGCGCGGCCCGATCTTTTGACGCTCTACATCCAGTCAGCATCCGGCGGGCTCTATGCGGGCGATCGTCTGGCGCTGGATGTTGATGTCGGCACGGAAGCTGCATTCCATCTCACGACACAGGCGGCTACCGTCGTACATCACGGACGAGGGGACCGGTCGATGCAGCAGTTGCGCATCCGTGTGGGCCCGCGGGCGTTCTGCGCCATATCAAGCGACCCCTATGTGCTGTTTCCCGGCGCAAACCTTGCGCTCGACGCCACCGCCGTGGTCGGGGAGGATGCCGTGCTGCTGCTGGTCGATGGCCTCGCGGTGCACGATCCGCGATGCTCCGGACATGGCTTTGCCGAATATGTCACCCAGCAGCGCGTGATGCGGCCGGACGGCAGACTCCTGCTGCTGGATCGCGGGCGTCTCGCCGGCGGGCAGCTGCGAAACGGCGCGTTGGGGACCATGGCGGCAGCCGCAAGCGCCTTGCTCGTGGCACCACGAGACAAACTGCCCGGCATCTTGGCGTTGACCCAGGCTGCGGACGAATGCGGCTGTCTTGCGGGCGCATCGGAGGCACCGAACCAGGCCGGGCTTGTGGTGCGCATGCTTGCGCCCGATGGCGGAGTCCTGACGCGCGGAATCGAAGCTTTGTTTCAAGTCGCCGCCCGCGCGGCGCTGGGCGTAGAAGCCGCGCGACGGAGGAAATGACAAGGATCGCAGTGGCCCTGAAAATTGATCGAGGTCAAGCCTCATGTTCGCGCTTCAGCCGATCGTTGCAGCCGCGGGTCCACAGGACGCGAATGCAGATACCGGTGGTTGGGCCTTCGCGAGTCGAATCTGCTCGTCAACCGTTCAGCCGGCGACAGATCGCGCACGAACGGCGGCCTCTGGCGGGCTGTCTAGAACCGACGTTCCGAGTTAGGATGTCCTCCGATAATAAAACAGCGCTTCACACATAGTGGGTCTCGCGATGTAGCGCTCCCCCGCTACCATGCGGCATTTCATACCGTCGCGGTTCACCGCCTTATCCAGCCTCCAAAGGGATGGTGCTTTCCACGCGGTCCGCCAGCTCGGGGGCCGGCGCGCTCTGCGGCCAAGGCACGAGTAGCGAGTGAAAGGCTGCCTGGTGTTCAGCTGTCGGGTCGGAGCCGCTGCATCCTCATGCTCGACTCTCGCCGTTTTGATGGCGGTCGTCATTCTAAGAGCTTCGTACGAGTGCGGTGCCTTGGCGACCATTGAGCGAATTAGTGGCGCCAAGCTTCCAGGCCGTCAGCGTCGTATCAAGATACGGCCCAGCAATGCCGTGCTGTACTCGCCGGTGGCCCTCGCCAGATTTCTTGCGCTCGAACTCGGCTGCCCCGCCGGAAAGTTGAAGGGCAGGCTGAGCGTCCAAGGCGCGATGAACCGGAATCCCCAAGAGTCGTCCTTTTGCGGCGGCTTTGAGATCGGTGCGAGTTCGATCTCCTCTGCCTTATGGGCGAAAGGCGAGGATAGCGCGATCTTGCCTTTGATGGGTTGAACGACCGCACCGCCAAGACCGTATTTCAGCATCGAGTAGATGAAATTGCCATCCGGCTGGACGCCCACCAGAGGCTGATCCAGTTTGTCGCGGAGTTGCTTGATGGCGAGATAGCTGTCGATGCCACCGGGCACGCCGTCGCGCTCGAACCAGGTTCTTATGGTGCCGGATGAGCTTCGCATGGAGAAGGAGTCATTATCATCCTGGATTCGTGCGACCTGTTTGTTGAAGCCGTAAAAATTCTGGCCGATCAACGTGGCTGCCAGCGAGCTCACGAACAATTGCGGCATGTAGCTGAACAGGACGTTCTGCAATGAAGGTGCGTTCTTATGGATAACGTCGGGAATCAGCTGGGCGATTTCGAGGTAGTGCGCGCCGCCGAAGGGTAGTGGTCCTGGACGCACGTTGCGTTGCCGGGCAAAGATCAGGACGACATGATGCGGTGGCTCGGGAATAATCTCCGGTGTCTTTTCCGTCTTGCCCTCTGCATCGGACGCCGCGCCGTGATGCGCTGTCTTGATCGTGCTGTGGGGCGCTGGAGGTTCGAGGAGTGTCAGCCCATCGGGTAGCATCTTCTCGAGTTCGCAGCGCGGCCGTTGTTGGACGACGCAAAACGCCTCGATTTCGCCGGTACCGGCGACGGCGTTAGTGGCAAGCTTGCGCAACAGGTCCAATGCCGGCAACAAGGCGGTTGGCAGCGAAACGTCGTTGAAGTCGTTGGCGTTTGGCATGGCAATATCTACTCCTGCAATTGCGGCTGCCGCGGCGCGGCCCGCCATGACCGATGCTTCAATACAACCCGCATTAATACCGGTACGAACCCAGTCGCCGGCGAGAAAGAGATTGTCGACCCCCGACTTGCCGGCCTCCATGCGTTTGAACACGCTGCCGGGAACCGATAGCACATATCGGTCCGAGGGATTGATGTTCACCCGCGGATATTGCGCGAAGAACCGCCTTCGAGTCGGGGGGGAATAAGCACGATAGTCGAAGAATCGCTCCCAACGAATGGCATGGCCGGGGCCTTCAATTCCGGGCCATAGGAAGTGAAGGTTGCTCTCGACCCAGTGCAGCATCCTTCGCCTTTGCCGCGCGAGCATCCTGGCCGGATAGCTGTGTTTGCAGAACGGGGGCGGCGGATGCAGGGGATCGTCGACCAGGGAGCCAACGAAATATGCCAACCCCTTGGGAGGCGGTTGAGGCCATTTTTCCAGTGGCAACATCAGGCTGAGGTCGGCCCAGGTATCGAGCGGCAATACGAATCCCGAAAGAGCCGTTCGATCCTGCTTGCAACCGAGCTCTCGCATGCCGACGTTTGTCCATGCTTGAAAGGCTACCGTCGCCGTCGTCTTGATGGCATCGACCATCTCTCGCCAGCCGGGCGTGTGGCAGATCAGGTCGCTGCATATCGTGCAAAATGCGCCGATGCCGATGCCGAGCACGACATCGTCGAAATCCCTCCCTCGCAGCAGCTTCCGGGGGGCGACGCCAGGCCACTTCGTCCACGCCGATTCCAGGTCTATTCTTTGGTCCCGCAGAGCCTGTCCTTGGACCAGCTGAGAGTAGTCTGGATGGGAAGGCCAGCTCGGGATTGTGCCATCTGCGCCGATCCAGATCAGCGGATCGTAAGAATTGCCGGAGTGGGTGGTCGCCTGCACGGTGGTGTCGATGAACTCGATCGAAGCTTTGTCTTGAGACAGTCCGATGTGCTCGACCTTGGTAAAGAATTCGAATTTGACATGGCGTTTCGTGAGGACCTGGTAGAGCGGAGCGAACAGCAGCTCGCCCATGGTCGCCTTGAGAAGGTAGAAGAACGACCCGCGATATGTGAAGAGCAGCTTCAACAGGATGCGGGTGCCGGTGCCTGCCGCCACATTCCTGCAGGGAATGACATTCCCGTATTCATGCGTGTGGCGGGTACCGAAGAACCCGAACACATAATCATAGCAGCCACGGACGATAGCGGAATCCAGCGTCGAATCCGAGCAACCGTTCGACCTCATCCAATCGGTCCACTCCTGATGGTCGATGCAGTCGAAGCCCTGCCACAGCACGCCGTCGCTCAACATACCGATCGCGATCGTCAGCGCGACCTCTGCCACGATCTCGCGCGGGTCGCGAGACATGGCGGCTGACGCCGGCTTGTCGCAGAGCTGAGTCCGCGCATGCCCTAGTATCGTCTGTAGTTCGGCGGCGTCACTCGGGCTGACCGCCCTGGGATCCTGCGGCAGGATATCGATCTTCGCCCGCGCCGTTCTGAACGGACCGTCGGTTGTTCCGGCCGCCACGGCGGAGTGCTGGGTCCCCGCCGGCCATTGGTCGGTGAAACCAGCGATCGACTGGCTCTGCTGCACCGAGCATTCGAGCAGTGAGCGCAGAAAATCGACGAGCGAGACTGCGGGACGCGGTGTGCCCGGAATTCCTTCATGGGGTGGAATGTCTATAGTCCATGAAGTCCAACCGGAATTGAACGGCTCCATGAGCACGGATCGATCGAGGCCCTCGAAGGCGTTCTCGCGTGATCCGAACGGCGGGCTGAGATCGAGATCGTTCATCGCGGCATAAAGCCGGTCGACCAGTTCGAATGCGTTATCGTAGAAACCGGTCCAGACATGAAGTCCGTGTTCTTCGGCGCGATATCCTTTCTCCTTGTCGCGGCCGACCGCTCCCTTGCCGCCAAGCCGCCAGCCGATCGTGTAGACGGTAATGTCGAACAGTTGATGCTGCGGATCTTGCTCCGTCAGCTCGAACGCCGCGCTGAGCGCCGCGACACCGCCTCCCAGGATTGCAATCTTTCTGAGCGCCATGCGGCCGATCCTCATTCAGCGGGAGCGGGCGCGCAGCTGCGCATAACATCACAGAGAGACACATATTGTCGGGTAGCGTGAAGGAAACGCTCGCCGGGAATTTCGAGCTCTGCGCCGGTGATCGCGCGCGCCGCCTGCATTCCCGAGATCACGGCTGTTTCAACGCATTCGGTGTTGAAGCCGGTGTCGATCCAGGTTCCGGCGAGGTACAGGTGCTTGAAGCCGGACTCGTCGGTCTTCAGGCGCCAGGCGCTGGTGCCGGCCGCCGTCGCGACACAGCAGTCCCAGGGACTGATATTGGCTTTGACGTGCTGAGCCCTGATCCGGCGATAGCCGTGGCGATCCTGATCGTCGTAAAGCACGGTCCAGTCAAACGCACCATTCGTCATCACCTTCGGCCAGATGAATTTGGCCTTGTGCTCGAGCCAATCCAACGTCTTGAGATAGGCGAGCAGATTTGCCATCTCCTGGGCATGCCGGCTTGTCCGCGGCGCTGCGTACAATTTCGAAGGGAAGACGTCACAGAGGTAGTGAAGCGAGTAGGGAGGGTCGCGGCGCTCATACCGCAGGAGCTGGAACATGTCCGCCCAGATGTCGAGAGGATTGGGGCCTGACACCAGCGCGGGCTTTTGTCCGGACCAGCCGAGGCCGGCAAGCGAGCGCGTGCTCCAGAGCTGAACTGCGATGCTGGGCACCAGGCGAAGCTTTGCCGCCATATTCCAGAAGCCGGTGCTGTAGTTGTAAAGGTCGTCGAACGGCTCGTGCTTCGCTTCAATGCCAGATAGGCCTGGTCCGGGCGGTCGCTCGACACTCTTGTTGCCCGTGAACTTCTTGAAAGCGCCGAGCGGTATCGCCAGGACGACATCGTCGAAATCGTCGACTCGTGTCTTTACGTCGGTGCCGACCCGCTCGTTGCACCAGAACGATTCAAAATCAACGCAGCCGTTCGGGGGCACGTCGAGGTGAAGCCAGTCGGGTTGGCTGCTCCAGCCGGACAGTCCATCGCCAATCGGCACGGTCCATTCATAGCCGGACTTCGGTATCGCCTGCACGTCAAAGTGCAGTGAATCGACGGATCGCCCATCCGACGAGACCCTGATATCGGTCAGTTTGTGAAAGAACCGAAACTCGACGTCTCGCTGCTTGAGTATCTCGAACAGGGGAGCGACAATCACTTCGCCCGCACCGGCCTGCAGCTCCCACGCCACGGCTCCCTGATAGGTTCCGAGTGCTCGAAGCAGGACCTGGACCGCGGTTCCTGCGCCGTAGCTCGCGTTGGCGATGTCTCCGTCCGGATACTGAAACATCGTGTCGTAGAGCGCTCTCACCATTGGCGACTGCTTGACCAGTAAGGGCTCGGCGCCATGACGAACCAACCAGCGGCGAAAGTCCTCGCCGTCCATCTGCTGGATGGATCGTTGCTCAATCACGATGTCGTCGAAAATGCCGTCCACCAGCGGCCACGCTAGTCGCAAGGCCTGGTCGAACAAGTGACCGGCTGCGGTATTCGCAAAGGTCATATGACAACTGGCGCCAGCAGCGCCCTGAAGCACCCGGCGGACTAATTCCATGTCCGCGGGGCCAAACGAGATCACGTCTTCGTCGAGATGCAACAGCCATGCCGAGGCAATCTCCAGACAGGTCCTTGCCGTCACCACACCGAGTAGTCTTGAGGGGGGAAACCGCGGGTCGTCGCGCATTTTTATCGTTTCGATCGAAACTTCGTCGAGCTTGACGATCGGCGAGTCTGACCCAAGCGCATAGTCGTGGAAGTCGATCAACAGCCCTATCGCGTGCGACAGACAATTGGCGATGCTGAGGTCAGCCGGTTCTCTGCCGGGTATACCGACTTTCTTCGATGTCGGGAAGTTGACGTCATACACGGTCGGCTTGGCCCCATCGGGATCGCCGATCGGCGTGTAAGCCTGTGGGAGAATCAAGGTGTTCAAATCGACTTTCGCTCCCTTCCGCGGCAAGTTTCGGTAAACCTCAGCCAACATCTGGAAAGCGTTCAGGTAGTGGCCGAACCAGATATGCAGGCCATGCTCGATGTTGCGGCCCTGCGCATCGCGCCCGCTGGCGCACTTGCCTCCGAGCCGCCATCCCAGCTGATAGACCGTGACGTGATATTGCTTGCGCAATTCCGATGTAAGGCTGAGCTGATAGGCGGCGGAAAGTCCCGCCATTCCGCCGCCCACGATGATGATGCGGCGCTGGCTCAAGCCTGTCTCCATTGCGACGACGGCGATGGATGGACACGTTTCAGTTCGGCGAGCTCCTTGGCGGCGCCGAGGCGTTCAAAGATGTCGGCCGCCTGCCGCAGGCGAGACTCACGCTCAGGATCGCTCGCGCTGGTCGCAAGGCCGATTCGATAGATCGCCTGCGCCTGCTCGCGGGGGGTTTGCAGCAGCTCGGCCACTTCGGCGGCGCGCTTCCAATTCTCGAGCGCCCGCGCCGGTTGACCGGTCAGGAAGCACAATCGGCCGTTCATTAACAGACTGTAGAGACGGCAGATCGGCGATGTTCGAGCCAGCCGGGAAAGCTCCCGGCACGCCAGCTTCGCCTGGCTTTGAATGTTCGAAGAGACTGCGCCGGAAGCTTGCTCCCAATGGCTCAGTAAGACATCGGCGATTCCTGCCGGCCCGAAGGCATATCCGCCCCACACAACGCCGCATTCGCGCAAGATCGGAAGTCCCCGTTCCGCAAGCTCCAGGGCGACCGCGGCCTCGCCGCGCTCGAGGTAGCCGGCCGCGGCCACGCCGGTGCAAAGCAATTGTTCGGTGCGGATCAACCGCTGGCCCGCCAGCGCTTTCAGTTTGTCGAGGCATCCGGTATCGGCCCCGCCCCGGGTGATGTCGATCAATGCCCGTAAGGAAAGACTCCAAGCGCGGATCTGCGGCGGGGAATCGTCGGAGAGTTCCGCGAACAGCCTGGCAAGCCGCTCGTCGGCGAGCGAAATATATCCCCGCAACAGCGCGATGAAGATCAACATCGTCTCGCTGTTCTGCGCACGCTTTCGGTCTCCCAGGCGCTCGTAACAACGTCTTGCATGTTCGCCATGCGCCTCGGCATTGTCCCATTCGGCGAGGCCATAAGAGAGAACGCCGAGCACGAGTCGGACCCGCGCGATCTCGGGCAGCGAGCCGTAACCTTCCGCAAGTTGGATCGCGCGCGCTGCGTAGCTGCGACCGATCCCCACCATGCCGGACATCCCCATTCCGAGCGCCAGCGCGCTGTATCCTCGAATCGTCTCCGGGGTCGCGCCGCATTTTTCGGCCAGGTTCAACGAGGCCAGGGTTCCGTTGAGCACGGCCAGCGAGTCATTCTGGTAGAAATACTGTTCCGACAGAAATTCGTGCATATGAGCGACGCGCTGCATGTCGGACCTGTCCTGCTCAGCCAGGGCCACTTGTTTCGACGAAGTATACCGTAACCTCAACTGGGTTGCGGCGTTGCGAACAAGCGCGCCGATTCGTTCGGTCTTGCTCGCCGGAAGACGATGACCAAGCAACTCCATCGCGCGGTGGTAGTGGTTGGCGGAGCTCTCGTAGTCCGACAATTCGTGACAAGCGTCACCGAGGATGACCTCCCAAGCCGCCTTGCGGCTGCGTCCGATCTGGATTGCTTCGCGCTGCGTGAGATCGAATAGCTTCTCCACGTAACGGATCGCTTCGCGATTTGCCGAGTTGTTGCGCGACTGTTGCGCCGCAAGCTCGAGGTAAGTGATCGCCCGCAACGGCTCGCCGCCAAGCTCGAGATGCCTTGCCAGGCGCGCATAATTCGGTTGCAGCTCCTCGGCGTGATGCTGCTCGATGAAGCTGGCAATCCGCCGATGGAGGGTTTTTCGCTGCGCAAAAGACAAGACATGATAGGCAACCTCCATCGTTATGGAGTGCCTAAACACAAAGGAAAGTGGCCGCGTATCGCGATCGAGTTGCAGGAAGTCAAATTCGATCAATCGGCGGATGCATTCCGCCTTGGTGGCAGCGGACAACTCCGGGACGATTTGATCCAGCAGCTCGGAGGAGAAGGCGTCGCCGACTGCGCTGGCGGCCTTGAGCACCAGCTGGTCGTCGAGCGATAGCAGGTCGATCCGGCTGACGATTGCGCGTTCGACGCTGGTCGAGAGCGAGATACTGGAATCGGCAAGGCTCTGTTCATCGAACGAGCATATCCCCCGCGTAACCTGAATCTTTCCAGTGTCCCTGAGCGCGAGCGCGAGCTCCTCGCTGAAGAACGGATTTCCACTGGCATGACCGTAGACATATCGCACCAGTTCCGGCGGAACCTCGGACGATCTCAGGCGCCGCTTCACCAGCCGCCGCACGTCGTCGCGCGACAGCCGGTCGAGCCGCAGCTGCAGCGATGAGGCGAGTTCGACGGCAAGACGCTGCTCTGCGATCGCTGTCGTCTGGGTCCGCTGAGTAACCACGATCAGGAAGTCCGAAAGCCGGCGCGCGACGGCGCCAAGCAGTTCGATCGAGGGGCCGTCGAACCAGTGGACGTCCTCCATCAGGAGGATGCGAACGCTCGATCGGCGCAGGATGAAGATCACGAGTTCTTCGATCGCGCTCGCGCGAGCCGAGCCGACGATCTGTTCGGTGAAGGCGAATTCGGAAAATCCGAGTGGAATGACTTCTTCGAGCAGCGGAAGCCAATTCAGCAGCGACTCGTTTTCGAGCAGCGCTTCCGACAATTCGCGTCGAACCCGCGGTCCGTCGCCCGGTCCTTCAAACTGCAAGATCTGCCGCAATACGGCGCGCCACACGAAATAGGGCGTCGATCGTTCGATCGCCGTGGCATTTGCAACCAGGACGGCGTGATTGTCGGCCTGCGCCGATCCGATGAAGTCTTCGAGCAGGCGCGATTTTCCGATGCCGGCTTCGCCTGCAATGAGGACGAGCTTACCGGTTCCCGTCTTCAGACCGTCGAGACAGCTCCTGAGCATCGCGGTTTCGCTGACGCGGTCGATGATGGTGCGCCGGGGTGGAGCATGGAAATCGTCGGTCACTGCCGCGGGACTGAACGCCAACATCGATGCGCCCGTCCCCTTGACCTGGAGATGTGGCAGCAGGTTGAACACGATCCTGCGCCCGACGGCTTGGGCCGTCGTGGCGTCGCAGACGACGTCGCCCTGTGCGGCCTCGGCGAAATGCGCGGCCACATTGATGGCCTGCCCAAAAATCCCGAATGTCCTTTGATGGAGGCCGCCATAATTGCTGCAGAACAGGCGGCCCGTCGCCAGGCCGACAGAAATCGGAATGGCCTTCGCTTCCAGCTGGCGACGGAGGCGCAGACACGCCTCGACTGCCCTGAAGGGATCGTCTTCGTGGGCAAGCGGAGCCAATCCGAAGACGAGCGTAAGAGTCAGGCCCTTGTCGTCCATCAGGACCTGATGAACGGTTCCCTCGAGCCGTTCGGCGATTTGCTGGACGTCAACGACGAAGGCCTGCAGTCTCGTCAAGAAATCATCATCGAAATTGAAATCGGGGAGGCCGACCCGCGCCACTGTGAGCGTGCGAAACTCGCCGACCCAGTCGCTGGCATCGGCCTTGTCCGTGTGGCTTCCGAAGGTGGTGCGGTCTATCGGTGCGACGGCATCAGGCGAGTTCATTCCAAGGAGCCGTGCTCCATAGGGCATGGGCTCGAGTTCGCACGAGCCCGTCAACAGCCGCGCGGCGTTTGCACACAACGCGATGTCGCCGATCGCGGCCTTCTGATAGGCGAGGCCGATGCTGTAAAAGGGTTCTCCGGCTGCAACATAGTGCCATTTGTCCTGCCAGCCGCCGAGCCTGCAGAAGAACACTTCGCCGGTTTCCACCGCCGTACGCGCACTGATCGCTTCTCGGCCCGGCCCGGCGGTCATGGCCTGTCGCAGCGCAAGGCCGCAGTGCACGGCCTGCGCGGTAGCGACGGCGGCGTCCGGATCGACCCAAATCGCGAGAATGGCGTCACCGGCGAAAGCGACGATGTCGCCTCCCTCGGAATCAATCACGTCGGCCAGTATCGCAAAGCAATCGTTGATGAAGTAGGTAAGGCTTTCAGCGCCGTCGCCGGCAGCGCGGTCGGTCTTCGCTGTGAAGCCGGCAATGTCGATAAGCAGCACTGCCGCGGTCCGGGCGTCCGCGCGAGGGTTGTTTGACCACTCCTGAGACCGGAGGCGTGCATTCACCCATTTTGGCGTGTGGGCGGCTTGCTCCCTCGCGACAGCTCCGGCAGGCATTGCACGACCTCGGCTCAATGGAGCCGGAATGGAACCCTGTCTTGGAGAGAAAATCAACAAACCTGCGGTTCTCGGACCGCCGGAGACCGTCAGCGGTCTTGTCCAATGTCTAAAATGCCTTTTATCACCTCGGCGGCATGCGGGCTGTGGGGTGGCTCACAATGATCGTCAAACTTCGGGTCCGTTCGTGATCCGGAAAGAACGCGACCACAGGCGATGACCTTGTCACTCACACGCATGTCGACGTGCACATGACGGGCCGGCCGAGCCGTGCGCATGACGCGGCGCGAACGCGCGCCAAAGGACCGTCACTGGCTCTCTTGGCTTTCGACGCTTTGCTTTCGTTCCAGTCTTCATGAGGCTGCGCCTTCTGAACAAGCTCGACTTCCAAATTGAGGCTCAACCTATTGAAAACACTGGGCCGGGAAATGACGGGGCGATCCCGGCAGGAGGGATATCCCAAGCAAATTCAATGGCATGGACTTGATAACCCCGCCAATGCCGCCATTGCCTAGCGTTTTCGTTGCGGTGGCTACCGTGTTCGTCGCTGAAAGGGGGTATCAGCGCGAACAAAACGGACTAGCCGTTCTGCCCGTCGCGGGGGGCTGCCGGACTGCAGGGATTGGGTGGTTTTCAGTGCTGTGGGTTGACCAGGATCGGCTTACTGGTCGGGACTGCTAGCCCGTCTCCTTGGGCCGTTCGAACGTCTCGATACTTGCCGAAATTTGCGGAAATCGCCCTTGCGACGGGCGACCCGGGAAGGTCACCGACGCTCCCCGACCTCTCCCGACTGGCGGGGCGCAGGCGCTACAATCTCGAACCGGTGCGCTTGCCAGTCTATGCTCAAGCCGAGCTGTCCTGCCGCCATCACCGCAGCCCGGGCCAAGATCCCTCTGTAGGTGGGGTAGGCTCAACCGCGACGTTCAGCCGCTTCGTGTCTGCGACCGAACCCACTGCCAAAACCGCAAGCGAGGCTTCAGCATCCAACCGGGCTCCATTCTTCGTAAAGACCGTGCGCACGCCATCAGGTGTCTTCGCGAACGCCTCGATGGTGCCGAAACTCTCGTATTCTGAGCGTTATGGTGTCATTTGTCGTTGCCTCGCAGCTCATGCCGATGCTTGCGATTTTGTTGAATCGAGAGAAGCGATGCCGTCACTCGCAACGTCGACAATCGAGCGTCTGCGTTGTGGAATTCAACCTGAGGTTAGTTGGCCCTCCGGACATGGCCGAAGACTCCTTCGCCATTGTTTTGACGGACAGGCGTGTGACGAATGCTGCCAAGAGAGTAGCGAAGCTCCGGCCGGCAATCCCGGTATGCATCGAGGTGAGCAATGAGTTCATTCGAGGCTTTCCCGTCAGCTCTGCACGACCGTGACTTGGGAGGGGTGTCGTGTGAGATGGCTGCCCACAGCGCCAGGCGGGGAGATCCAATCTCACAACGCAAGCGGACGTCGATTCGACCGGTCTGGTTATGCATCTTGGCGCTGGCGGTGGCCGCGTTCGGCTGCGGCGTCCTTCACGCCCAAGGTGCCGCGGCCCCTGACAAGGAATTAGTCGTGGCGACCAAGCAGGCCCCTCCATTTGCCATCAAGCAGCCGGATGGGAGTTGGAGCGGTATGAGCATCGCGCTCTGGAAAAGGATCGCCGATCAGGCACACCTACGTTTTCGCCTGGTCGAAACCCAGAGCGTGCCGGATTTGCTGGACGGCGTCGCAAACGGCAGATTCGACGTTGGCGTCGCGGCGGTTACAGTGACTGCCGAGCGTGCGCGCAAGGTCGATTTTACACAGCCGTTTTACAACACCGGACTCGGCGTTGCGGTGCCGGTCACCGAAAACCCCTGGGTCGCGATCGGACGGGCGCTTCTCTCGTTCGGATTCTTCCAGGCGGTCGCGGTGCTGCTTGGTTTCGCAATGGCGGTCGGATTCCTGATCTGGATGCTGGAACGGCGCAAAACGGAGCACTTCGGTGGCGGCGCCAAGGGACTCGGCTCCAGCTTCTGGTGGTCGACCATCGCCATGACGCAAGCCGGGGCCGCTCAGAATGCGCCGACAACACTCCCCGGCAGGATCGTGGCAATGGGATGGATGATCGCTTCCGTGATCGCGATTGCGGTGTTCACCGCCGGTATCACCTCCACCCTGACGCGCAGAGGGCTCGAGGGCGCCGTTCACGGCTTCAACGACCTGCGTTCCGTGCGCGTCGGCGCGGTCGCGAACTCCGCGACGACCGACTACCTCGCTCGTCAGCGGCTTTCGTTTCGAACGTTTCCGGACATCCAAGGCGGCCTCTCCGCGCTGGGGCGTGGGACAATCGATGCCTTTGTTCATGACAAGCCGTTGCTGACCTGGATGGTTCGCAGCGACTTCTCGGCCTCGGCTCGCGTCGTCGATACCAGCTTCAGCAGCGAGAGCTATGCGATCGTACTGCCCAAAGACAGCGCCTTGCGGCCGATGCTCGATCTCGCCGTACTCGATCAAATCGAAGGTGATTGGTGGCAGCAGACGGTGTTCGAGACGCTTGGAAACGCTCAATCTCGCTGACGATACCGTGCGAGGAGCCCGGTGCGTTCAGTGCTGTCAGGGCCTCATCGTTGCAGCGGAACCGACAAAGTTCCGAACATCGGCCTCGCGAGCGATGCAAACCGTCAATAGCCCTGTGCGTATGCGCGAGTTGCTGTTCCACCAAATCAGCTTCAAGCTTGGTTCATCCTCGGCGTGGCGGCTTGGCGCATTTTCTAACATGGCCCCCAAACCACGTGCGTGAGTTGCCGTTGCCGAGGAACTGCTCCAGCGCGCCTTGTCCGTAGGCCGAGTTCGATCCATCGGCCAACTACGCGGGCCAATCATTCCCATCTGAGCGGCCTTCCTATTGGCGCGGTCTCAACCTGTTGTCGGCAACTGTGCTGGCGCGAGTGCGTTCCATGCTTCTGCGAGATGTTCTTCGGTGCCGCGACTGGCGCCACCGGGCACGCAACGTGAGCGTGATTTCCCAACCGTCGCGTCCGTGCCTGACCAGCATTGTCGACTATCGGGGCCGGCTGCCCGCACGCTTTGATTCGTGCAGCACTAGAGTTGATCCTTTTCTCTGCCGGAGCGACTGGCATTTTCGACATCATCCTGACCGCACATCAAGCCGCCCCAACAGGCGATGGTCTCGAAAAGGAGGCCGCGTTACACGCGCGCGCACATCAGTGCGCAGCGCAGTTCCACGAAGCGAGGTTGAAAAAAAGCGCAATGGGTTTGTGCGTCGATCAATCTCTGCAATAGGGCATCAAGCACTTGAACGCAGCAGCCGTCGAGTGGCTTGCAAGTTGAAATAGGAGACCGGGTTGCAAACACATTTTTCGCGCATCAATCAGTCCAAGGCCGTCTTCGATGATATTTATGCCCTGGATGATCCCAGGGCATATTTCTCTGTCCTGGGAGATTTGGATTACATGATCCCGGACGTGGCCGAGCCGGTTGTGCGCCAAATTCTGGCAGCGAAGGTTTCGGAAACCGGCGTCAAGCCGACCGTGCTTGATGTTGGCTGTTCATACGGAATCAACGCAGCGGTGCATCGGTTTCCACTGACTTTCGGGGGCTTGCGCCATCGCTACGCCCGGCGCGAGATGAGGGCGATCGGTTCTGAGACATTGGTGCGTCTCGATCGCTATTTTTATGCGGCTTGGCCGGACGTCGGTCTCGCGCGATTTATCGGTCTCGATGTATCGGCGCCGGCGATAAGGTATGCAACGGGTGTTGGTCTGCTTGAGCAGGGCATTGTCGCAGATCTTGAAACGGAGGCGCTCTCGACCGACAGCGCGCATCTTATCCGATCCGCGGATGTCATCATGTCGACGGGGTGCATCGGCTACGTCACCGAGAAGACGTTCAGCAAGATTCTCGATGTGACGGAGAAGCGTCCATGGATCATTTCGTTCGTGCTACGAATGTTCCCGTTCGATTCTCTAGCCGCGACGTTCGCGAAGCGTGGCCTTGTGACGGAGCGTCTTGCCGGCGCGACTTTCATCCAGCGTCGTTTTCGCGATGCTGAAGAGTTTGAAAGCTGCTTGGCCAGCCTGGCGGCTCTTGGCATCGATGCCACCGGTCTTGAGTCGGAAGGGCTGTTTCACGCCGACCTGATGTTGTCCCGCCCTGAGGCGGATGCGCGCGCCGCTCCCCTGGAAGACATTGTCACTGTTGCCAGCGGCAGGGGGCGTCCGATCGGACCGCGTTATGTCCATGTTGAGGGTGACGACGGCCTGCAGGTCGCGTTGGAGCCGTGACGGGCTCGCCTTCCGAAGATGGGCGTGGGTGTGACCCAGGGACCTGCGCATCCAAGCGGATCATGCCCTGACTCCCGCTTGGTCATTTTCTGCCAGTTCTGCAGTCTACAGGGAGGCCCTGTTCATGACAGCTTCGCCGATTTCGAATCCGTCTAATTCCGTGCCGTATATCGAGATCGATGCTGTATCGAAATCCTACGATGGGGGGCGGAGCGTTGCTGTTTCCAACGTATCGCTCGACGTGCAGCAGGGTTCACTGGTCGCGCTCGTGGGCGGCTCGGGATCCGGCAAGACCACACTGCTGAAGACCATCAATCGACTGGTCGATCCTGACGTTGGAGAAGTCAGGATCGACGGAGTCCCTGTCAGCGAAGCCGAACCGCCGATGCTGCGGCGGAGCATCGGCTACGTCTTTCAGGGGATCGGTTTGTTTCCGCACATGCGCGTTGCCGACAACATTGCCGTAACACTCAAATTGCGTGGCTGGCAGGCGAGCGAGATCAAAGCGCGGGTGGCCGAAATGCTGGATATGGTGGACTTGCCGCAGGATTACGCCGGCCGCTTTCCGCACATGTTGTCCGGAGGTCAGCGCCAACGGGTTGGCGTCGCGCGTGCAATCGCCGCCCGACCACGCATTGTTCTGATGGACGAGCCGCTGGGTGCGCTCGATCCTGTCACCCGCGACAGCCTGGGTTCTTCCTACCGCGAGCTGCACGACCGGTTCGGCATGACGACCCTGATGGTGACCCATGACATCCAGGAAGCTGCGCTGATGGCTGATCGAATCGTCGTCATGAAGAACGGCCGCGTGCTCGCGGACGATACGCCGCACACATTGATGATGGGCTCTGGTTCCGACGATCCGGACGTGACCGCCTTGATGGAAGTGCCGCGACGTCAAGCGGAACGCATCGCCGCGCTTGCGACCAGGAACGGATCTGCCCGTGCCTGATGCCGGCGCGGAGCTGCTTTCCAGTGCCCGATTAGACGCTTTGTTTGACGCCTGGCGCCTGCTTCCCACCTATCTCACACCACATATTGTACTTTGCGCCACGGCGCTGGCGCTTGGACTGCTCGTCAGCCTGCCGCTGGCCGCCCTCGCAGCGGAACGACCATGGCTACGTAGGCTGGTGCTTGCCATCGCCAGCTTGATCCAGACCATACCGGGACTTGCGTTGCTCGCACTGTTCTATCCGCTGCTCCTTGCGCTCTCGACATTGACGGCACGGCTTTTCGGCTTCGGCATCCCCGCGCTGGGATTCTTGCCGACGCTGATCGCATTGACGCTCTATGCGATGCTTCCGATTTTGCGCAACAGTGTGGTTGGCTTGAACGGCGTCAGTCCAGCTATCGTCGAAGCGGCAGAAGGCGTTGGTATGACGCCTCAGCAGATTCTGACACGCGTCAAGGCGCCGCTCGCCACGCCTGTCATCATGGCCGGGGTGCGGACTGCAGCTGTATGGACGATTGGAGCAGCCACGCTTTCCACGCCCGTCGGCCAAACTAGCCTTGGCAATTACATTTTTACGGGGTTGCAAACCGAGAACTGGGTTTCCGTGCTGTTCGGCTGCATCGCCGCGGCCGGGCTTGCTCTGATCACCGACTTCTGTCTCGGTCTTGTGGAGACAGGGGCGTCTGGACGCAGCAGGAAGCGTGTGTTGTTCGGCATCGCCGGGCTTGCTCTCGGTACGCTCGCCGGTTTCGCGCCGCTGCTCTCGAACGAAGCAGAAACCTATGTCATCGGCGCGAAGAGCTTCTCCGAACAGTTCATTCTGGCGGACCTGATGGGTGACCGGCTGAAGGCTGAAGGAGTCGGCGTAACGCGCAAGGATGGGCTCGGTTCGGCTATCGCCTTTCGCGCGCTGGCTCACAATGACATTGATGCTTACGTCGATTACTCCGGCACGCTCTGGCGCAACGTTATCGGTCGCACCGACATGCCACCGCGCGAGGAGATGCAGGCGGAGATCGTCCGCTGGATGAAAGCGGACCGGGGCGTCACGGTACTCGGCGCGCTTGGTTTCGAAAATGCCTACGTTCTCGCGATGAAACGGGAGAGAGCGCAGGCACTAAACGTCAGGTCGATTGCCGATCTTGCTCGTGTTGCACCTCAACTCACCATCGGCGATGACCTTGAGTTCCTGGGGCGACCGGAATGGCGCTCGCTTAAGGATGCCTATGGTCTGTCGTTCAGAACGCGACGCTCGTTCAATCCAACGATCATGTATCACGCTCTCGAGGCCGGCGAGGCCGACGTCGTCTCCGCGTTCTCCAGCGACGGGCGTATCGCGGCGCTTGATCTGCTCGTACTGGCTGACCCGAAGCATGCGATACCTTCCTATGATGCGCTGATCCTCATCTCGCCAAAGCGTGCCGCCGATGCGCGGCTGAAGCGAGCACTTGTTCCGCTTGTCGGCTCGGTGCCCGTTGAGGCGATGCGCGCCGCTAACCTCATGGTCGACGGTGATACGGACAAGGCTTCTCCGGCAGAGGCGGCGCGAGCCCTGGCAAAGGCCGTGCATTTGCAGTCGCGATAAATACGCGAACACGATCAGGGGCGTTCTCGTTCGAGGTTCGACCATCGCAGATGGGGCGCGCTAGAGGTCGCGAACGAAATGGCGCGCCTTGCAATGAACGATCAGTTCGGCAGCGTTTTTGCCATGACGCGAGGCCCCGGCTCAAGCTGGGGGCATTCGGATTCATAATGACGCCACGAATCGTTGTCACGAATGTACAACCGTATTTGGGGATGACAATGCGGGCAAAAAGAGTGGAAAGGGCGGTTGGTTCCAACCAATCGCTACTTGAGCTGCTCCAGGCAGAACTTGCAGCCCTCAATTCGCAAATCGAAGCGGTTGAAAAGACGCGGGCAGAAACCCAATCGATCGATGAGTTGAGAGAGTGTGCGATCCGCGCTTGTCGACGGATTGACGAGATTCGTTCCATCGTTGCTGCCGAACAGTCGAACGACGCGCCCAACAGCGCAACTCGTGAATCTCCGTCTACGGTTGCTCGTTGAAGCATGTTCGAGACGCTGTTCTAGGTATCGCCGGCCGCGTGGTCCGTCTCTCGGATTCCTGAGCAGTAGACGCGATCAAGGCGCTCGCCAAACGGGGGCGGCGATGCTCCGCTCGCTCGTCTGCGGCGGTCGTCCTGAAGGCGAGGACGAATCTCGACTTGCGCCATGCGCTTGGGCACCAGCCCTAACCAAAATCGTCCCTTAGATCCCGACAGCCGCGCGTGTCGCAATCAGCCAACTTCCGGGTGTAGCGCGATCAGCAAGATCGCCACCGCGACCACTGCGAGCCAGCATTCAGCGGCGATGATGGCCCATTCGGTGCCTGTTCGATTTTTCATTGGCGCCACCTTTTTCGACGGCTCCGACGTGAGTCTGAGGGGCTTCAACGTCGAAGCTGTCTTCGCCAGTGCTTCGGCCTATCCGAGTTTGATGCGCTGTGGGGCTCGGCTGATCCGAATGACGATCAGATCACACTCGGCCTTGGATGGAAGTGCACTTTGTGCCAACGCAACTGGTTCCGCTGTCCTGCTTGTATCATGGTTCATGCACAACGCAGGTCGTCCTTCGTGCGGCACCCAATTGTGTTGCCGCCAGTGCATTCCAAGCCAGGCCGAAGCTCAGTCCGATGGACGACACTTGATCCGCGTTGAGCGCAAGCCTGATTTCCCATCCGCGTCCATGCTGGCGTGAAATCAAAACCTCGGACGACCCAAATCCGCGCACGTCGCGTTTCCATTCGCGCAGCATTAGAATCAATTCCTTCTCTTCCGCGCTCACTTCTATTCTGGACATCGCCATCACCGCATCAAGCCACCCCAACCGGCAAAGCTATTGAGCGCCTCAACGCCGCGTCAACACGCGCGCGTGCATATCCGACATTGGCACTCGATGGCTGTCACCCATCTCGCAAGCTCCGCTGACGCAAGCGACGGCCCCGACGTGCTGTCTGAGGGCCGCGCCGGAGCCGTCTTTGCCAGTATTTCGGATTGGCCGAGCCGATGCGCGTGCTCGGTCGATCCGATGTACGCAATGAGATCACAACCGCCTCGTGATGGGATGTGCAGTCCGTGCCAACAGCACCGGTTCCATGGTCACGATTGCATCATAATCAATCAACAACCAAAACACCCACGTGTGTTGCTGTTCCATCGAATGCGTTTCACTTTGCATTCTCCTCGGCGGTGGTGGGCGACTCATGATCCAGCACTGGACTCGCAAAGTGTGTCGGCTAGCACTCGCCGGGGAACGGAGGCCATGATGAAACGCTGCGACCGCAAGCGCTCCGACATGACGCCGTGCGTGATTACCGACGGCGCGGATGCCTATAGCTTCGAGAGCGATCAGGACACTCAGCCGATCTGCGTTGGCTGCGGTCGCAGCCCGCAAGTTACAGGCGTGGCGCCACCCGCCGATTGGGCTGAGCAGGTTGCCGACTATCTGAAGGCCGTGCAGATCAGGCAGCGGCGCTGAAGCTTCGCAGCGCGCGGCGCCCACGCGGCAAATCCGACCGGCCTGTCCAAATAACCAGCCCGGCCGAACCGCTCGCAACGGGCCTCCTGTTCGCGCTCCATCAGCCCGATGAGCGTTAGCTGCCATCGTCCCTTGGAGGTCAGTTCCATGACGCATTGATCGTCGTGCGTCATGTCGTCACGGATCAGTCCGTCAACGTGCGTCAATCGACCGCGCTAGAGGCTTCCAATCCAGGAGGAACCACCGTTCCAACGAAAAAGCTCCGGGCCTTTGTTTGGCCCGGAGCTCTCATGTCGCTTGGAGTTAAGCGAGCGATCAGTACCTGGCGACGGCCGGGCCGCCCAGGTTGAACCTGTAGTTCAAGCCCGCCTTGATGGTGTGCTGGTCGTTGCGGAAGCTGCCGATAAAGCCGAGAGAATCGGACACGTTGACGGTGCCGAAGTCATAGTACTGGTATTCGAGCTTGCCCGACCAGTTCTGGGTAAACATGTATTCGAGACCGGCACCGACGGTGTAGCCGTCACGGCCGCCGTCGCCGCCGAAGCCGTTTGAGAAGCGCGTGTCAGCCCAGGCATAGCCGCCCTTGACGTAAAGCAGCGCCGGACCCCAAGTGTAGCCGAGGCGGCCGGTTACCGAACCGAGGCCACGATTGGCGAAGCTCGAACTGGTATCCAGAAAACTATAGTTGGCTTCAAGACCCAGCACCCAGCTCGGCGCGAACTGGTAATCATAGCCAGCCTGCACGCCGCCCATGAACACACCGTCGTTGCCACCGCCGAAGCCGGGGGCGAGGACGTTGTCGTTGCCACCGAACGCACCACCGACGTGACCACCGATGTAGAACCCGGTCCAGTTGTAGATCGGGGTCGGAGCAACATAGGGCGGAGCCTTGGTGTAGGGCTGAGGCGCGAGATCAGCCGCGGAAGCGGGCGCGACCGCGCCGAGCGCGATCATGCTGGCGGTGACAAGCAGAATTTTCTTCATCTTTTTCATTCCAACTTTCTTGTACTAGCCCAGCCCCAAGTTCATCGCCTATCAGACACGTGCGGAATTGCTGTAACTTGGCTGCAACAGGCGGCGCCAAACGCGGGCTGCTCACGGCAAGGGCGAGAGACGCTTGGCGTTAGGCGAGTTTGGAATTGGCGTTAGGCGAGTTTGGAACTTTCGTGACGCGCATTATGCATTGCAGATCACGTCCCGGCGCAACGCGTCGGTGGATAGATGACTATCTTCGCATGGAACTGGGGCGAGCTCGAAGACGACCGAGAGCGAAGCGCGGGCCTGCGGCGCTTGTCGAGCCAAAAGGAAGAGTCACTATCGGCCTTCTGTCCCGTAGCGGAACGAAGTGGGAGGCCCCGACGCTTACCAGCCCCGCGCCGCGGTCCGTTTGCGTGCGCGCAACACCCCGCCCGATATCTCTGACAGATTGATCCAGCGATAATGCAGGGCAGCGTCCCGATGATAGGAGTCCTGAACCAGGCTGTGTCAATCACCGGAGAGGATGTCGCAGCAGACTCGTCCGATGAGCCACGAAATAAGGCCAAGGGCGGCGATCACGACTCCAACTATTGGGGCAAACGCCACGTAATGGCGACAGGTTGTCGATTGGGGCGCTACGTAAGCCTTCTCGTTCGCTGGACGGTGCCGTTCTCGTGAAAACGGCGTGCTGTGCGTTCGGCCGGAGTAAAGTGCCCGTAATGCGGCCACATTCTCTGCGCTTGCAACGCGAACTCGGCTTCGTCGCTCGCGCTGAACTAGGAGCGCTTTTCGAGCCGCGGCCGCGGCCCTTCGGTGATGCGGAACCGGGACAGCACGTCGGTGCGAATGGCGCCGCGGAGGATCTTGCCGATTCCGTTGCGCGGCAATTCGTCGAGGGCAATCAGCAGGCGCGGACGCTTGTAGTCGGTCATGTTCGGCACCACGCGATTGATGCGCTCCTCCCAGCCTGGTGCGGGATTTTCCACCGCTGCAAGAATGACCTCGCCCCAATAGTCCGAGGGAATGCCGACCACCGCGACTTCCGATGGCTGCAGCGCCGGCGCAAGCAATCGTTCGACCTCTTCCGGCGCTACTTTGTAGCCGCCGGATTTGATGACGTCGGCGCTACGGCCGGTGAGGTGCAGCCGGCCGCGTGCATCGAGATAGCCGAGATCGCCGGTTTCGTGGAATTCATTCGGTGCGAGCGCGCTAAAACCCTCGGCGGTGAGATACCCGGTCATCAGGTGTTGTGCACGGATCAGAACCTCGCCGTCGCCGCCCGCCGCGGCGGGCCGGCCGTCCTCGCAGCGAATGACGATCTCAACACCGGGAGCGGGCCAGCCGACGCAGGCGTCCTCGCCTCCGGATGCATACCAGGACTCGGTCTCCTCGGCTTCGAGCACGGTGATCGGATTGAATACTTCGCTCTTGCCATAGGTGACCCGCACCACGGGGCCGAACATCTCCTTGACGCGCGCGTAGAGCGTGGGCTTCAGCACGGCCGTGCCGCAGAAGATCGTGCGCAGCGACGAGAACTGGCGCGTGCCCGCGGCAGCCACGATCTTTGCCAGCACGGTCGGCGGCGCAAACATGGCATCGCATGCGCCGCGTGCGAGGATATCAAGCACGCGCGCCGGGTCGACGCCGTCGAGCAGTGTCACGGCCGCACCCGACGACAGATAGGCATGTGTCATCAACGAGGAGCCGTGCGAGAATGGCGTCATCAGCAGGACGTTGCTGCCGGCGTCCGGGCGGAACGGCAGGTTCGCCCGCAGCAATATGTTGGCCGTCCAGCGGCCGATCTGGCTGTGAACCGCGCCTTTCGGGCGTCCGGTGGTACCAGAGGTGAAGACGATACGCGCCGGCGCGTCGCCGTCGACCTGCAGGAAGGCGGCCGGATCCAACGCGGTCCGTTCGATGCTTTCGACCTCGATGATGTTCGGACTGCCGGCGGCCTTTTCGGTCGCGAGGGCCGCGCCGGTGATCAACAGGCGAGCGTTGGCGACCGCGAGGCAGTAAGCGCGTTCGTCGCTGCTCAGCGCAGGGTTGATCGGGACTTCGACGGCACCCGCCAGCATGACGCCGAAAGTGGCCGCAACGGCGTCGGCGCTGTTGCGGAACAATGTAGCCACGGCATCTGCCGGGCCGATCCCGGCCTGCATCAGGGCATCCGCAACGCCGGCGGCTTTGGCGAACAACTCCGCATAGGACGTTGTGCCGGCGGCGTCGACGACGGCCGGCCTGTTGCCGTAGCGGAGCGCGAGCGCGGAGAATTCGCCGGCCCAATGGATTGATTTCGATGACATGCTCGAACTCTCCGTCGAGACCATCCGCGCTGCTAGCCCGCGCCATAGACCAGATTGGGCAGCCAAAGCGAAAGCTGTGGGACATAGGTGATGATCGCAAGGCACAGCAGCAGCAGGCCGGGGAACGGCAGAACGCCGCGCACCACTTCGGTGACCGGCGCCGTGGAAATCGTGGCCAGCACGTAGAGGTTCAGTCCGACCGGGGGATGAACCAGCGCGATCTCCATGTTGTGGGTGAAGACGATCGCGAAATGGACGGGATCGATTCCGAGCGGCTTCAGCGCAGGCGCAAGGATCGGCATTACCACCAGCAGCGTGGCGGCGACCTCGAGAAAGCATCCGAGCACGAGCAGCAGCACGTTGATCGCGAGCAGGAATTGCCAGGGATGAAGCTGGTTGTCGAGCGTGAACTTCACCAGCGAGGCCGGGATGCCCGAGTCCGTCATCCAGTGGCCGAATGCCAAAGCGGTCGCGACGATGATCATGATCGTCGCGGCGCTCTTGATTGCCTCGGCGATCACCTCGAGCGTCTGGCTGACCTTGAAGCCGCGATAGAAGAACAGGCTGACGAGAAGAGCCACCGTGGCCGAGACCGCAGCTGCTTCGGTGACCGTCATCAGGCCGCCGTAGATTCCGACCATCACGATGAAAGGCACGCACAGCGCAGGCAGGGCATTGAGGCTCATCCGCACCAGTTCGGCGCGTGGCACGGACGGTTCGCGCGGCAGCTCGTATTTGTGCGAGTAGTAGAACACCCAGCCGAAGAACATCGCTGCCTGCAGCAGCCCGGGCATGATGCCGGCCAGGAACAGGCGCGGCACGGACTGCTCCGCGATCAGTCCGTAAAGAATCAGCGACAGGCTGGGAGGAATCACGATGCCGATCGTGCCGGAAGCGCCGACCACGCCAAGCGCAAAATGACGCGGATAGCCGCGCTCGATCATCGCCGGCACCAGAATGGTGCCCATGGCGAGCGCGGTCGCAACTGAGGAGCCGCAGATCGCGGCAAACAGGGTGCATGACACCACCGTCACGAGACCGAGTGCGCCCCGCAATCGTCCGAACCAGGCGATCGCGACATCGACCAGCGCCTTGGCGACGCCGCCGCGCCGCATGAATGCGGCGGCCATCACGAACAGGGGCAAGGCCATCAGTGTGCTGGAATTCATTTCATCGGCGATCTTCTGCGCGATCGCCACCAGAGGCTGGTCGCTGAAGCCGAACAGGACCGCCGCGCAGAGACCCAACACCAGAAAGATCGGCATTCCCGCGCAGAGCAGCCCGAAGAACATCAGCAGGAAAAGCATCGTCCACATCGTGTCGGTCTCGCTGTAGCTGGACCTGAAGCGTCCCGATGCGGGACCACGACGGTCAGTTTGCCGATGGCAGATCGGTCATCAAGACGGCTGACGTCGCCGCCGATCGCTCAGTGATCGTGAACGGCGATGACCATGGTGGCGGGATCGAAGCGGAAGACGAGCAAATATAGCTTGATGACGTAGCGCAACAGCATCAGCACGGCGCCGGTCAGGATGGCCGAGTAGTAGATCCACATCGGGAATTCGAGGCCCGTGATGCTGCGCTCGTCGAGGCTGCGGGCGACGTCGGCAACCTGGAAGCCGCAATAGGCCAAGCCGCCACAAAACAAGATCGCGACACAGCAGTTGAATGCCTCGACCCATCTTTGCCCTTGCGGCGGCAACAGTCGCAGCACGACGTCGGGCCTGACATGCCCATCGGTCCGGACCAACTGGCTCGACGCCAGAAATACCGCCCAGACCGTCAGATAGACCACTACCTCCTCGCCATTGATGAAAGCGAAATTCTTGTTCACGTAACGGCCGATGACCTGAGCGGTCCCGACCGTCAGCGCGGCGGCACCAAGAACTCCTATCAACAGGAGTTCAAGCCTGTTCCAGATCTTCATCATGGGTGGCAATCAATGGCCGACGGTCGTTACGTCCGCCTGCACCTGCAGCAGCAAGGCGGGCGAAATCCGCAACTCCTTCGCGATGCCGTCCTGCAAAGGCAGCATCTTGGCGCGGACCGCAGCGAGCGCGCTCTCGGACGGCGAAACGAACACGATGCCGTTCTTTTCCAGCGTGTGGCGCGCCTCGGTCTGAGCTTCTTCCATACTCTTGCGGTAAGCTTGGATGTTCTCCTGCCAGAGGTCGACGACCAGCTTCTGGAGATCCGGCGGCAGCTTCTTGTAGAAGCTCTCGCTGATCATCGGCACGTAGAACCCGACGAATTCGCGATCCGCAAATCCATATTTCACGCCGGATTCCCAGAGCTTTGCGCTGGCAAGGCTTTCATCGGTCGAGCTCAGCCCGTCGAACGTGCCTTGCGAGAGCGCCAACGGTACGTCCGGCCAGGCTGTGACGTTCGGCGTTGCATTGAAGAACTTGGCCCGCGCCGATTGTCCGGCACCGCCGGAGTTGCGGATCTTCATGCCGGACTGATCGGCGAAGTCGCGGATCGCCTTGTTGGTGCTGTAGGTGTTTTGATATCCGAGCTGCAGCCAGGGGCCGAGCAATTTGACATCGAGCTTGCTCTCGAATTGCTTGTTGATGATCTCGCCGATCTTGCCGTCGGCAGCAGCATAGACCACCGGATAGGGCTGCCCGAAAAATGCCGGCAGCTGGAAGACGTCTGCATCGGGGACGAAGCCGGTCAGCACCCAGGTGCCGGGGATCGCCATCTCGACGGCGCCCTGACGCAGCGCCTTCACCACGTCGCGGTCGCGAAACAACTGGCCGCTGTGGAACAGCTCGGTCGTGATCCGGCCGTCGGATTTTTCCTGCAGCTTCTTCAGGTAGTCGGCGGCAGACAATGTCCGTCCGTGTGTGGCCGACGTGTCCACCGAAGCCCGCAGCTTGAACTGAGTTTCGGCTGCTAGCGCTCCCTGGCTGCACTGAATCGCAAGCACGGCAAGCACGGCCGTCACGGCGCCCCGCATCATCGAGTTTCTCCCCTTGGCCGTCGTCTTCTGTCCGCGACGGGTCACGGAAGCTAACGGGCAGGCCAGGTTGATTCAAGTGGAACGTTTCATTGCACAGGGGTGTCGGTAGCGGCGTGTCGTTTGGAGTTCTGACGGATCGTTCGATCAATAGTGCAACATACTGTTATTATTTATATTTATTGCATGTCCGGAACGGTGGCTCATCTCAAGCATAGCTGATCTGCCCTATTTTTCATGAAACGTTTCATTGACAAGGCGACCTCCGCGCGCCTAGCGTCCCGGCGCCGAGCGATACGCGCGGCCCCGGAGCGGAACGCTTCGGGTTTCCACGCAACAAGTGGACGGCGCATGAGCCGCAACAAATTACGGGGGGAGTGATGAGCACTACGCGGAGAGATCTGCTGTTGTCCGGCATCGCCATCGGCGCTGCGCTGGCCAGTTCGAATGTTTCGGTGATGGCGGCGGGACAGGAATTGACGCTCGGCGTCGTCGGCGTTCTGTCGGGTCCCGCTGCGCAATGGGGCCTCGCGCTGCGCGGTGCGGTCGAACTCGTCGCTGCCGAGGCCAACCGGGACGGCCTGATCAAGGTCGACGGGGCGCCATGCAAGGTCAACGTCGTTGCCATCGACAGCAAATACACGGCCGAAGGCGCCGCCGCTGCAGCCAACACGTTGGCAGGGCAGGGCGTTAAATTCATCATCGGTCCGATCGGCTCGCCCGAGCTCACCGGCGTGAAGCCGATCGCCAAGCGCAATTCGATGCTGGTGATGGGCAACGGCTACGCCAAGGATGCGCTATCGCCGCAGTTGCCGCTGGTCTTCCACATGGGGCCGGGTCCGTCGGGCTGGGCCGAGCCGATCATCAAGATCGCCAAGCAGAAGTTCGGCATGAAGAGCGTGGTGCTGGTCGCGCCGAACGACCAGGGTGGCACGGATATCGCGAGCGTCGACGCCGACGCATACAAGAGAACCGGCATCACAGCTTCCGAAGAATATTATCAGCGTGGCACCACCAATTTCGCGCCGATCGTGACCCGGATCATGAACGCGAAGCCCGACGCCGTCGATCTCGCTTCATCGCCCCCTGGCGACGCCGGCATCATCGTGAAGCAATTGCGTCAGGCTGGCTTTGAGGGACCGATCGGACGTCTCGGCGGTCCGGGATACACCGAAATCTCCCGCGTCGCCGGTGGCGACGAGGTGCTGAAGGACTTCTATTGGTACGAGCCGGTTCTCATCGACGAGAAAGTGCAAATGATCGCCGACGAGTACAAGAAGCTGCTCGGTGCCGAACGGCCGGAAAACAATCTGTTCTTTCAGTGGGTCTCCGCCGCCCGCATGGTAACCAAAGCCATCGCCAAGGCCGGTACCATCTCGGACACGGCCAAGGTTGCCGAGGCCCTGCGATCGTTGCCGGTTGAGGATCCCAATATCGGTCCCGGACACTGGATCGGGCAGGATTTCTTCGGCATCAACCAGGAACTGTCGTTCCCGTTCGGCGTCGGACTCGTGGAAAAAGGCAAGCTGCAACCGACCATCAGGGTCGAAGCGGCCGGCGGCAAGTAGCGGGTACTCCGTGCAAGGTTTTGTCGCCACCTGCCTCATCGGCATCAGCCTGGGTGCGCAGTACGCGCTGCTCGCCCTCGGCTTCACCCTGATCTTCGGCATTCTCGGAGTCGTCAATTTCGCGCATGGCGGCTTCTACGTTCTCGGAGGATATCTCGCCTATTCCGCGGTGACGTATCTCGGCATGCCCTACGCGCTGGCGGTGATCTGCGCGGCGCTGGGCACCATGCTGCTCGGATTCCTGTTCGAACGCTTCGTGCTGGATCGCGTGATTGACGATCATCTGGCGACGCTGATGCTGACGCTCGGCCTCTATTTGATGATGTCGAGCGGCATATTGGTGGTGTTCGGACCGCAGTCTCCGGCCTTCGCCTTTCCATTGACCGGTGTCATTCATGGCCATGGCTTCTTTGTGCCGATCGAGAATCTCGTGGTGCTGGGCGTCTGCATCGTCGGGATCCTGTCGATCTACGGCCTGATCTATTACACCGATTTCGGTCGCGCGCTGCGTGCGCTGGCCGATGACCGCGCGGTGGCGACGGCGCAGGGACTGCGTCCGGCGATTCTGTTTCCGGCCGCCTTTGCCCTGGCGACGGGGCTCGCCGGCCTCACCGGCGCGCTGGTCACACCGATCCTGTCGCTCGCGCCGCATATCGGCGATCCCGTGCTGGCGACGTCCTTCCTGATCGTCATTCTCGGCGGTCTCGGTAGCGTCGGTGGTGCGACAGTCGCGGCTTTCATCGTCGGCATGGCGGAGGCGTTCTCTGCGGTCTATCTCGGTGGGTCGAAGGGCGCACTCGCGCTGTTCGTGCTCGTCCTGGTCATGCTGGTCGTCAAGCCATCGGGTCTGTTCGGTCACCGGGTTCGGGGAGCTTGAGCACATGACAGCCCGCACCCTTTCCAAGCGCGGCGACCTGGCCGAGGCAGCAAGCGTCGTGGTTATCGCGGTCGCCTTCGTAGTTCCCTGGCTCAGCCAGAACCCGATGGTCTATTCGCTGGCCAACCAGATGCTGATCGCGATTACGGCCGCGTTCAGTGTCTACATCATGCTGCGCATGAATCTGATGACCTTCGCGGTGCCGACCTTCATGGCAATCGGCGGCTACACCGTCGCGATCCTGGGGCTTCGTCACGGCGTGACCGATGTGCTGCTGCTGGGGCTTGCGAGCTTCGTGGTGCCGGCGCTATTTGCGCTGCCGCTCGGCGCGCTGGTGCTACGTCTGACGGGCGTCTATTTCGTGCTGGTCACGTTCGTCCTCACCGAGATCACGCAACTGTTGCTGTTTGAAACGCCGGGATGGACCGGCGGATCCAATGGACTGGTCGGCATGCCGGCGGTGACGCTGTTCGGGCTGGAGCTCGCCGACAACCGCGCGGTGCTGCAAGTCACGATCGGGCTGGCGCTCGCCGGCGCCATTGTCACCGCTGCGGTGACCCGCACGCTGCGCCAGCATTTCGCGGCGATCGAGGAGAACGAACTGCTCGCCCAGAGTCTTGGTCTCGTCGTCTGGCACTACAAGGCGTTCGGCTTCGCCATCGCCGCGGGCGTATCCGGGCTCGCCGGCTTCGCCCTCGTCAATATGCTGCTCACCGCCCATCCGACCTCGTTCAGCGCGCTGTCATCGGTCAACTACATTGCCTATGCGATCATCGGTGGGAAGAGCAGCATGCTTGGCCCGGTTGTCGGTGGCGCTCTGCTGATCTGGGCGGGAGATGTCTTCGCATTGCGCGGGGAGTATTCCCAGTTCCTGTTCGGCTTCCTGATCGTGGTGGTGGTGCTGGTCGCGCGCGAGGGCGTCGTCGGGACGATCCATCGCCTCGGCGTCCGCGTGTTTTCGCCACCGTCGCCGTCGCGATCTTCCACCGTCGCCTCGTCGCCGACGCTGAGTGTGCCCAATGCGATGGAGCCCCTGCAATGACGACCGAACGCACCGGACGGACCGACGGCGGCGCGCTGCTCGAGGTCGCAGCCATCTCCAAGCGTTTCGGCGGGCTGCATGTCTTCGACAATATCAGCTTCGCCATCCCACCAGGCGACGTCCTTGGCGTCATCGGGCCGAACGGCGCCGGCAAGACCACGCTCATCAACGTCATTTGCGGCATGCTGCCGCCGACCACCGGCCGGGTGCGGCTCGACGGCAAGGATATGACCGGCAAGCCGCTGCATGCCGTCAGTCGCATGGGAATTATCCGCAGCTTCCAACAGACCAACACCTTCCGTACGGCATCGGTCCGCGAGAATATTTCGCGGGCCCTTCGCTTCAGCGGCAGTGGGCCCGGATGGGACAGCGTCGCGCCGCTGATCGACGAGTTCGAGCTTGAACCGCAGCTCGACGAGCAGAGCGACAAGCTGCCGTACGGGCTCCAGAAGATGCTCGGTCTCATTCTGGCCTGCGCCGCCCGGCCGAAAGTCCTGCTGCTCGACGAGCCGGCGGCCGGCCTCGAGCGGCGGGAGCGCCTGCGGATCGATGCTTTCGTGCGCCACGTGAGGACGGAGCTCGGTTGCGGGGTCCTGATCGTCGAGCATGACATGGATCTCGTGCGCCGCCTCTGTCCGAGAATACTGGTGCTCGATTCCGGTCGTGTCCTGGCCGAAGGCGCTCCGGCCGACGTCCTGGCACGCAAGGATGTCATCGACGCCTATCTCGGGACAGTGGATGAGGAGGCGGCCTGATGCTGGCGGTGAAAGACCTCGAAGTCCGCTACGGCGGCATCACGGCAATCAGCGGCGTCTCGATCGACGTCGCCGAGGGCGAGACGGTGCTGCTGATCGGCGCCAATGGCGCCGGCAAGTCGAGCCTGATCAACGCCATCATCGGTCTGGTCCAGGCCTCGCACGGCAGCGTGCGCTTCGCAGGCCGTGATCTCAGTGCCGTATCCTGCGATGGGCGCGCGCGGGCCGGAATTGGGTATTCGCCCGAAGGGCGCCGCGTATTCCCGACCATGTCGGTCGCCGACAACGTCCTGAGCGGCGCCTGCTGGCACGGCGGGGCGAGCCAGCGCCAAGCCTGGGCCTGGCTCTGTGGCATCTTTCCGATCCTGAAGGAGCGCGCCAGCCAGCCGGCCGGTCAATTGTCGGGGGGACAACAGCAGATCGTCGCCCTGGCGCGCGCCATGAGTTCGTTTCCCAAGCTGCTGCTGCTGGATGAGCCCTTTCTCGGGCTCGCGCCGGTGTGGATCGCGCAGATCAGCGAGGCGATCCGCCATATGCAACAGCGAGGCACGACCATTCTCATGACCGAGCAGATGGCGCGTCCGGCGCTCAAGCTTGCCACACGCGGCTACGTGATGCGCGGCGGCGAGGTCAGGCGGAGCGGCACCGTTGCCGAAATTCGCGACGTTGCGCTTGCCGAGGAGTATTTGTGATGTCCGCTACCTTGAACGCCACTGCGCTGCTCGGGACCTTCGCCGCAACGACGTCGGCGAGCGAACTGTCCCCGGATGTCGCCACGAAGGCAGCCATTTGCCTGCTGGACTCGCTGGGGCTCGCGCTCGCGGCGCGACACGAGCCGACGGCCGCGGCCGCGCGCGCGATGGCCGCGGAGGTGCTGCCTGGACCGCGCACCGCGCGCATCTGGGCGAGCGGCAAACATGCCGCGCTGTCCGAGGCGGTTCTCGCCAACGGCATTGCCGTTCACGCCCATTTTCAGGACGACACCGACCACGATTCATGGACGCACCCGGGATCCCTGATTGCGCCGGTCGCGGTGTCGCTTGGCGAAACGCTGGATGCGCCGCTGCGCACCGTATTGACCGCTCTCACGGTCGGCTATTCCGCGCTCAAATGGCTTGGTGCGGGTGAAGTCGTTGCCCGCGGCCTGATCGGCCGGGGCGTGCGGACCAGCCCGACCTTCGGCACGATCGGCGCCGCGGCGGCGGCCGCAGCCGCACTTGGGCTCGATCCACCGAGATCCACCAGCGCGGTTGCAATCGCGGCCTGCACGACCGGCGGAACGCTGGAGCCGGTGCGCTGCGGCTCCGACGAATGGCGCGTACAGAACGGGCGCGCCGCCCAGGGCGGGCTGGTTGCCGCGGAGCTTGCGGCGCGCGGCGTCCAGGGGGCGCCTGATGCGCTGGAAGGACCGAAGGGGTTGTTGCGCTCGCTTGCCGGCCTCGATCGCACGCCAGAACAATGGCAGCGAGGCCCCGATGTCGCGACGATGATCGGCATCATGGCAAAGCCGTTCGCAACCCTGGGCGACAACATGTCGGCGGTGCTGGCGGCGCATGTGCTCTACCGCGACGGCATCGATCTGTCGCAGGTGAAGCGGATCACCGTGACGATCTGGGAGCCCTATACGCAATATCCGGGAACGTCCTTCAAGGGACCGTTCACGCGGACGGTGCAGACCCAGGCCAGCACCGCCTTTGCGGTCGCCGCCATGCTGCGTTACGGCCGCCTCGACTACGAGATGGGCGTCGAGCACCGCCAGGACCGGGAGATCATGGCACTCGTCGGAAAGACGATCGTCGAGCCGGACGCGGTCGGCACCCATCTCGACGCGACCGTCGAGTTGGAGATGGAAAATGGTGCGCGTCTTCGCCGGACCGCGCGCGAGGCGCCCAAGGTTCTGGTGTTCCAGCACGAAGCCCGCGCCACCGAGGTTTTTAATAGCCGCCTGGCCGGCACCGGAATTCCGGCCGGCGAAGGCGCCAGCCTTGCGGCCGAGGTTTTCGCCTCGGCACGTAGTGGCGGATCGATGCCTGTGCGCAGGCTGCTCGACCGCCTGACCCGATCTCAAAGGGATGCGATCAAATGAAACTTGGACTTGAAGGCAAGACTGCGATCGTCACCGGCGGCAGCAAGGGCATTGGTCTCGAGACCGTACGCTTGCTGGCGGAGGAGGGTGTCAAGGTTCTGGTCTGCGCGCGCCGCGAGGACGCGCTGGCCGAATGTCGTTCTGACGTCGAGCGGAGCACCGGCGTCAAGGTCGAAACGCTGTCGCTTGATGTGACCGATCTGAAGCAGATCGAGCGGCTGCCGGCGGTCGCCCGCGACCGTCTCGGCCGCATCGACATCCTGGTCAACAATGCCGGCACCGGCACCTACAAGCCGTTCCTCGAAGTCAGCGACGAGGAACTGCAATACGGCATGGCGATCAATTTCTTCGCTCAGTTCCGTATCTGTCAGCGCATCATTCCGATCATGATCGAGCAGAACGGCGGCAGCATCGTCAACGTGTCGGGCGAAACCGGGATCATGGTGACGATGCCGCCGTTCCTGTCGTCATGCACCGGTCCGGCCAAGTCGGCCGAAATCCGCTTCTCCAAGATTCTCGCCAACGAATTCGGGCCGCACAACATTCGCGTCAACTGCGTCGTTCCCGGATTCGTCAATACTCCGGAACGTTTTGCAAAATGGGAGCGCGAGCTCGCCAAGCGCAATCTGGGCGAAGAGGAGGCGGAAGCCGAACGCAAGCGCTGGTCGGAAAACAATTCGATGCGCAACACGCGCTGGGGCACGCCGGAGGAACTCGCGAATTTGATCGTCTTCGCGCTGTCCGACCGCGCGAGCTTCGTCAACGGCGCGGTGCTGGTTGCCGACAATGCGCAGGACAAGTCGTGAAAGCGACGCCGCTCGACATGATGAATCGATTGATGGCAACAGGAACGGCGGCGGCCCTTGCGGCAGCCGGGAGGATTTGATGGACGTTGACAAGCCGCTCGCTGGTATCACCGTGGTTGAACTCGGACACAGCGTGGCCGCCCCCTATGCCGGACTGATTCTGGCCGATCTCGGCGCCCGTGTGATCAAGGTCGAAAATCCCAAGAGCGGCGATTATGCGCGTGGCTGGGGGCCGCCGTTCTGGAACGGAACGGCAAGTGTGTTCCATAGTCTCAATCGCGGAAAGGAAGGCATCACCGTCGATTTCGGCGCAGCGGAGGATTGCGAGAGGCTGAAGTCGCTGATCCTGAACGAGGCCGATGCCGTCATCCAGAATCTGCGGCCCGGCATCCTGGACAAGTTTGGTCTCACCGCGGATGCGCTCAGCGCCGCGAAGCCATCGCTGATCTGGTGCGACATCGGCGCGTTCGGCGCCAAGGGGCCGCTCGCCAGCAAGCCGGGTTACGATCCGCTCGCCCAGGCCAGCACCGGCATCATGAGCGTCACCGGCGAGGGCGGCCGGCCGCCGGTGCGTGTCGGCGTCTCGCTGGTCGACATGGGCTCCGGCATGTGGGCAGTGATCGGCATGCTCGCCGCGTTGGTGGCGCGCAACAAGGGCGGTCAGGGCCGCAGCGTTGCGACCTCGCTTTACGAGACCGGGCTCGCGTGGATGACGGTTCCGCTGGCCGGCTATGCGGCGTCAGGTGAGGTGCGCAAGCCCTATGGATCGGGCACCGCGGAAATCGCGCCCTATCAGGCATTCGAGGCGTCCGACGGATGGCTGATGATTGCCGCCGGCAACGACAATCTGTTCCGCAAGCTGTGCGTGGCGTTGAGCCTCGAGGCGCTTGCGCATGATCCCGACTTCGCGACCAACGCGGCAAGGGTCGTCAACCGCGAACGACTGATCCCGCAAATCGCGGCCGCGGTGCGTAAGTATACGGCCGATGCGCTTGGCGGCATTCTCGACGGCGCCGGGGTTCCCAATGCACCGCTGCTGACCACCGATCAGGTTGCGGAGCATCCGCAAACCCGCGCCCTCGACATGATGGTGCGATGTGCTGGCGACGATATCGATCTTGTCGGCGTTCCGCTTGCCTTCGACGGTACGCGACCGCGCGCACGCACCGCTGCGCCAGCGCTCGGCCAGCACAATGCCATTCTTCGAAAGCCTGCGAGCAAGGGAGCCATCAATGCGAACTGATTTCCAGACCATCAAGGTCGAACGGCGTGATGGCGATATCCTGCTGGTGACGTTGCACCGGCCGGAAGCGTCCAATGCGATGAACACCCAGATGGGCCTCGATCTGGTGGAACTGTTCGAGGGCTTCTCGACCGACATCGAGGGGTTGCGCGCGGTGATCCTGACCGGACACGGCGACAAGGCGTTCTGCGCCGGGGGCGATCTGAAGCAGCGCAACGGCATGACGGACGAGGTTTGGCAGGCGCAGCATCTGGTCTTCGAGCGCATGCTGCGCGCTCTGCTGGGCTGTCCGATTCCCGTGATCGGCGCGATCAATGGTGCGGCCTATGGCGGCGGCTGCGAGATCGCCGCGGCGCTCGACTTCGTCTACGCCTCGACCAATGCACGCTTCGCGCTGACCGAAGTGACGCTCGGCATCATGCCGGGTGGCGGCGGCACGCAGAATCTGCCGCGCGCCGTCGGCGAGCGCCGCGCCAAGGAATTGATTCTGTCCGGGCAGCCGTTCTCGGCTGCCGAGGCCGAGCAGTGGGGGCTGGTCAATCGGGTGCTGCCGCCAGGGGAATTGCTGGAGGCGACCTTCGCCATCGCCCATCGCATCGCTGCCAATGGCCCGATCTCGGTGCGCCAGGCCAAGCAGGCGATCCATCGCGGTTTGCAGATGTCGCTCGCCGATGGCCTCGCCTTCGAGATCGAGGCCTACAACCGTCTGGTCCCGACGGCGGACCGGCGCGAAGGCGTGCTGGCGTTCAACGAGCGCCGCAAACCCAACTTTCAAGGCAAGTAGGAGGCGCGAAATGCGTGAGAAAGCTCGTGTTCGCGAGGTCGGACCCCGCGACGGCATTCAGATGGTCAAGACCATCTTGCCGAGCGCGCGCAAGCTGGCCTGGTGCCGTGGCGCGGTGGAGGCCGGACTCCGCGAGATCGAGGTGACCTCATTCGTGCCGGCCAAGGTGATCCCGCAATTTGCCGATGCGGAGGAGGTGGCCCGCGGCGCGCTGGCGATGCCTGGCTTGCGGCCGTCGGTTCTGGTTCCGAATCTAAAGGGGGCCGAGCGCGCCTTCGCGCTCGGTGTGCCAATCGTCAACTACGTGCTGTCGGCGAGCGAGGAGCACAACCAGGCCAATGTTCGCCGCAGCACCGAGGAGTCGCTGCAGGACTTCGCGCGCATCGCCGCGGCGCGCGATCAGCGCCCCGGAGCACGAATCGGACTTGGTGCGGGCATCGCGACCGCGTTCGGCTGCACCATCTCGGGGGCGGTATCGGAGGCACGAGTGGTCGAGATCGCGGTGCGGCTCGCCGAGATGGGCGCCGACGAGATCATCGTCGCCGATACGGTCGGCTATGGCGATCCGGGTCAGGTTCGCCGCCTGATGGGCGCGGTGATCGCAGCGGTGCGTCCACTGCCGGTCGCCTGCCACTTCCACGATACGCGCGGTCTCGGTCTCGCCAATGTGACGGCGGCACTGGATGCGGGTGTACGCGCCTTCGACGCATCCCTCGCCGGACTCGGCGGCTGCCCGTTCGCACCCGGCGCCACCGGCAACATCGACACCGAGGATACCGTCTTCCTGCTCGAGCAACTCGGTTTCGATACCGGCGCCGATGTCGAGCGGCTGGTTGCCTTGCGACGCGAGGTCGAGAGCTGGCTGCCCGGCGAACGGTTCTCCGGCGCGATCGCCCGCGCCGGCCTGCCCAAAACGTTCCGCGTGTCGGCCAGCGCCGCCGCCCGAAAGGATATGACATGAACTATCACGACGCCGCCCAAACCGCCGACATGGAAGTCACCGTCGCGTTGGGCGAGGATTTCTCCGACTTGCGCAACACGGTGCGGCAGATCTGCAAGGGCTTTCCGGGCGAATACTGGCGCAAGCTCGACGACCAAAGCGCATATCCGACCGAATTCGTCGCGGCGTTGACGGAAGCGGGATTCCTCGGCGCGCTGATCCCGGAGGAATACGGCGGTTCGGGCCTGCCGCTGCGTGCGGCCGCGGTGATCCTCGAAGAGATCAATGCGAACGGCTGCAGCGCCAGTCCCGCGCATGCCCAGATGTACATCATGGGTACGTTGCTCCGTCACGGCAACGAGACCCAGAAGCGGACCTACCTGCCGGAGATCGCGGCGGGACGGCTGCGGCTGCAGGCCTTTGGCGTAACCGAGCCCAATACCGGCTCCGATACCACCCAGCTCAAGACTCGCGCCGAGCGTCAGGGCGACGTCTATGTCGTCAACGGCCAGAAGGTCTGGACGTCGCGGGCGCTTCACTCCGACCTGATGCTGCTGCTGGCGCGCACCAGTCCGGTCGATCAGGTGAAGCGGCGCACCGACGGACTTTCGGTGTTCCTCGTCGACTTGCGTGAGGCCAAGGGCAACGGCGTCGAAATCCGCCCGATCAAGGCGATGGTCAATCACAACACGACCGAGGTGTTCATCGAGAACCTGAAAGTGCCGGTCGCCAATCTCATCGGGGAGGAAGGCAAGGGCTTTCGCTACATCCTCGACGGCATGAACGCCGAACGGATCCTGGTCGCCTCCGAATGTGTGGGCGACGGGCGCTGGCTGCTCGGCAAGGGCGTCGCCTATGCCAATGAGCGGCGCGTCTTCGGACGATCGATCGGCCAGAATCAGGGCATCCAGTTTCCGCTGGCGCGCGCCTACGCCGAACTCGAAGCCGCCGACATGATGTGCCGCCGCGCCGCCGCGCTGTTCCAGGCCGGGCAGCCCTGCGGAGCAGACGCCAACATCGCCAAGCTGCTGGCGTCGGAGGCCACCTGGAAAGCGGCCGATACGACATTCCAGACCCATGGCGGCTTCGCCTTTGCGCAGGAATACGACGTCGAGCGCAAATGGCGTGAGGTCCGTCTTTACCAGACAGCCCCGATCTCGACCAACATGGTGCTGGCCTATGTGGCGCAGCACGTGCTCGGTCTTCCGCGTTCCTACTGAGGAGACGACCCATGCTGGATATCACGCGTCAGACAGCCAATTTTGTAGCCGGCCTCAAGCTGTCCGATCTGTCCGGCCGCTGCCGCGAGGCGGCGCGGACCGGCATCATCGACTGCGTCGGCGTCATGATCGCTGGTGCCGCCGAGCAGCCGGTGCGGATCGTGTCGGCGATGGTGGCCGCGTCCACCCAGAACGATGGCGCGCCCGAGGTTCCGTCGGGCCGCAATCTCGCGGCGCCGGATGCCGCGCTCGTCAACGGCGTCGCAGCGCATGTGCTCGACTATGACGACGTGGCGCTGGCCGGACATCCGAGCACCGTGCTGGTGCCGGCCATCCTGGCCGAAGGCTGGTCGCTCGACTCCAGCGGCGCCGACGCGCTCGCCGCCTATGCCGCGGGCTACGAAGTCTGGGCGCAGGTCATTGCGCTGGAGCCCGGTCACCTCCATGAGCGCGGCTTTCATCCGACGGCCGTGATGGGCGCGCTCGCCACCGCGGCCGCCTGTGCGCGGCTGCGCAATCTCGACTCCACGAAGACCGCGCATGCCATCGCGATCGCCGCCTCGCTCGCCTCCGGACTGGTCGCCAATTTCGGCACCATGACCAAATCGCTGCATGCCGGCCGCACCGCCCAATCCGGCGTGCTTGCCGCGCGCCTCGCCGATCAGGGATTTACCGCATCGCTGGATGTGCTCGAACACCAAACCGGCTTCCTGCGCGCCCATTCGCCATCGGGCACGCCGGATATCGAAAACGGCACGATCGATATCGGCCGCAACTGGCGGCTTGCCGATCTCGGCATCAATGTGAAGCGCTATCCGACCTGCTATGCGACCCATCGTTCGATCGACGCGATGATTGGCCTGGTGAATGCGCACAAGCTCAAACCCGACGACGTGAAGGAAATTCGGGTCCACACTGGCGTCACCCAAAGGCTGATGTTGCGCAACACCAACCCGCAGACCGGTCTCGAGGCCAAGTTCAGCATGGAATTCGCGATGACCGCCGCGCTGGTCGCCGGCCGTGTCGGGCTGTCCGAGCTCACCGATGAGTTCGTCTCGCGGCCCGACGTCGGCGCTACCTTCGCCAAGGTCCGCTGCACGACGACGGACGAGATCATGCCGGGCGACCAGCCGTTTGCGCCGGCCGACCGCGTCAGCGTCGTGTTGGCGTCGGGCGAAGTGCTTGAGCATGCGCCGGTGGTTCATGCCAAGGGCAGCTGGCAGCGCCCGCTTTCGCGCGACGAACTGCAGGATAAGTTCATGGACTGCGCGACCCGGGTGTTCAAGCAGGGCCAGGCCGCAGCACTGTTCGAGCAACTCTGGAATATCGAGGACCTCGGGTCGATCCGCTCGCTTCGCCTGACCAACGACCGGGGCGACGCATGAGCGCAGCAATGCCTGGGAAGGGATCGACGCCGCGCATCTGGCACCAGTCGGTCAACGAGCTCGATCATCTCGAAGTCTACAAGCGCGCGCTCGAGGCCCATGCGGCGGAAATCCTTGGCGACGACGCCGAGGTCGTCGTCCACGGGCTTCCGTCCGGATCATACGCCGGCGCTTCGGCCACTGCGGTGCTCGGCAATGCATTCGCCTATCACCGCATTCTCAGCCGGGTGATCGACAATGCGATCACCGCCGAGCGGCAGGGTTATGATGCCTTCGTGATCGGTTCGTTCAGCGAGCCGTTTCTGCGCGAGATCCGCTCCGCGGTGGATATTCCCGTCGCCTCGCTGACCGAGAGTGGCCTTCTGGTCGGCTGCTCGCTCGGCAGCTATGTGGCGTTGATCTCCAATGCGCCGGCGGTGCAGTGGATGACGAAGGTTGCGGTCGATAAGCACAAGCTCGCCGCCCGTGTGCTGGAGGTTGCGGCGATGGATCCGCCGCTCGACGAGCCGCAACTGGCGCGCGCTTACGTCGATCCGGCTCCGGTCATCGCAAATTTCACCGCCGCGGCCGAGCGCCTGGTGGCGCACGGCGCTGACGTCATCATTCCGGCGGAAGGTGTGCTGGCGGAACTCCTGGTTCGTCACGGCGTCTACCGCATCGCCGGTGCTCCCGTGATGGACGTGTTTGCAGTCACCTGGGCCTACGCGCTGATGCAGATCAGGCTCTGGTCGAAGGCGCAACTTGGCGTGGGCCGGAGCTGGCACCACAGGCGCGACGATCCAGCGATCGTTGCAAGATTTTGGCAAGGGGACGCACAATGAGCACTTCACCCTCAACGCAAGTCGCAGGAGTCTATCACCGCAGGCTTGGCGACGCGCTGGTCACCGGCCTCAGCGACGGTTACGTCGACATGGGATACACGATCTTTCGCAATATCCCCGAGGAGGAAACCAAAGCCATCCTGGCGCGCGATCATCGCACCTCGCCGCCGCGCATCTCGGTCAACGCCTTTGCCGTGCGCATGGACAACCGAACCTACCTGATCGACTGCGGATCAGCGGATCTGATGGGGCCGACCTGCGGCCGTCTGCCGGCAAATCTCGCTGCCGCCGGCATCGATCCGGCCTCGGTCGACGCGGTGCTGCTGACTCACGTCCATCCCGACCATTCCAACGGGCTGACAGATGCCGCAACCGGAACGCGGCTGTTTCCCAACGCGGAAGTCATCGTCCATGAGAACGAGATCAATCACTGGTTCAACGACGAGGCGATGGCCAAGGCCGCCGAGCGGCCCCGGCGCCGCTATTTCGAGGCCGGCCGCACCCAGCTGAAGCCCTATATGGCTGCCGATCGCGTCAAGACATTCCGGAAGGGCGAGGTGCTCCCGGGCGTCACGGCGATCCCGATCCACGGTCATACCCCCGGCCACGCCGCCTATGTCGTATCGCGCGTCCGCGAATCAATGGTGGTTTGGGGGGACACGGTCCATGTGCCGGAGATCCAGGTTGCACGTCCGGAAGTGACGATGGAATTCGACACCGACCCCGAGGCCGCCGCAGCCGCTCGTCAGATGATGTTCGACATGGTGGTCACTGACGACATGCTGGTCGGCGGCATGCATCTGCATTTCCCCGGGTTCGGACATATGCGGCGCGAGGCGGGCCGATACAACCTGGTGGCGGAGCAGTGGGCGTTCGAAGTATGAGCCGCAATATCGTCGAAGCCGACGCCATCTGATCGTTCCGGAACAAGGACGGGAGGCCAGGCCGTTTGGATCACGGTGGAGAAATGCACAAATCATTTGCCTTCGGCCGGCTGATAGCACCTGCGGCCGAATTGGCTTCCGCGTATTGTGCAGGGGATTGAGATCTCAGCCCCGGTGATGGTGATGGCAGAACAGCAAACGGCAGGTCGCGGAAGCAAATTGACGATCCGCGACGTGGCGACCGCAGCGGGCGTATCGACCGGCACGGTGTCGCGGGTGCTCAATGCCAATGCCACCGTCCATCCCGACATCCGCCGGAAGGTCCAGCGCGCAATCGATGATCTGGGCTATACGCCGAACGCGGTGGCTCAGAGCATGCGCATCCGGTCGACCCACACGATCGGCTGCATCTTGCGTGAGATCAACATTCCGCAACTCGCGGGCTTCGTCAAAGCCGCGCACGACGTGCTGGACGAGGTCGGCTTCTCGCTGCTCATCTCCAACTCGGAAGGCCGCAAGGAGCGTGAGCGAGAGCTGCTCAGCCGGCTGTCGCGGCGGCAGGCCGACGGCGTGATGATGGGGCCATACACGCCGGTCGCCGGTGAGTTCGAGGCCTTCCTGCGCGATCTCGATATTCCGATCGTGCTGATCGATCGTGATCAGCCGGATTGGACTGATGCCGTTATGGCCGATCACGCCGAAGGGATGCGTGTCGCGGTCAGTCATTTGCTGGATCTTGGTCATCGGCGCGTGGCGCTGATCACCGGCGACGCCGGGCTCTATCCGGCGCGCGAACGCGTTCGCGGCTATCAGGAGGCTTTTGCCGCGCGAAATCTCGAGCCTGATCCTTCGCTCGTTCACGCCGGGAGCTTCCTGCCCGGCGCGGGATTTCGTATCACCTCGGCATTGCTCGGCCAGCGCAACCCTCCGACCGCGATCATTTCCGGCGGCATCGACATGTTGTCGGGCGTGCTGCGCGCGGTGCGCGGGCGAGGCCTGCGGATACCGGAGGACCTGTCGCTGATCGCGTCAGGCCATTCCGAGCTCGCCGAGCTCGTCTCACCGGCCGTCGCCATCATCGGCTGGGATCAGGCGGAGGTCGGCCGGATTGCGGCCGGCATGCTGCTCGATCGCATCCGAAACGACGGTCCGCACGAGCCGCGGCGCGTGCTCGTGCCCAACGAGTTCATCCCGCGCGCGTCGCTGGGGCCCCCAAGACGTACCTGAAGACTTGCCGTCCATGGCACGAACGGACGGCCATAGCATGCAAGGAGATAGTTCCATGAGTGGCGAAATGATCAACGGCAAAGAAGACGAGCGGCCGATGCTGTTCCAGCCACTCACGATTCGAGGCCTTACGCTGAAGAACCGCCTCGTCGTGCCGCCGATGGTCCATTACAGCTGCGAACCGGGAAATACCTGCGGAGCGTTTCATCTCGTACATCTTGGTCGCTATGCGCTCGGTGGATTCGGGCTCGTCTTCGTCGAAGTGACGGCGGTGGAGGAAGTCGGACTCACCAACGAAAACGATCTCGGCATCTGGAATGACGAGCAGGCCGAGAGCTTCAAGCCGCTGGTCGCCTTCATGAAGCGTCAGGGGACGGCGATCGGCATCCAGATCGGCCATGGCGGCCGCAAGTCGTCGGCACAGTCCGCCATGCAGGGCATGGGGCCGCTGACCGAGGAGAATCTGAAAGCCGGCGCCAGGATCTGGCAGCCGGTCGGCCCGACCGCCGAGCCGGTCGCCAAGGGCTGGCTGACGCCACGGCAATTGACCACTGCCGAGTGCAAGGCCATGGTCGGTACTTGGGCAGCCGCTGCAAGGCGAGCGGTTGCCGCCGGGTTCGACACCATCGAGATCCACACCGCGCACGGCTATCTGCTGGCCTCGTTCCTGTCGCCGGTCTCCAACACACGCAATGACGAGTATGGCGGCGACCGCGCTGGCCGCATGCGTCTGCCGCTCGAGATCGTCGAGGCGGTGCGCCGCGAAATGCCGGCGGACATGCCGCTGTTCGTGCGCGTCTCGTCCGTCGACGGCACCGTCGAGGGCTGGAACATGGATGATACGGTCGCCTTCGCGCACGAGCTGAAGGCGCGCGGCGTCGACGTCGTCGACTGTTCCTCCGGCGGAATCTCCGGCGCGGCTACGGCAGCGCAAGTGCCGCGCAGCCTCGGCTTCCAGGTTCCCTTCGCCGAGCGCGTGCGCGAGGAGGCGGATATCACCACCATGGCCGTCGGCATCATTCTCGAGGCGCAGCAGGCCGAGGCCATCCTTCAAAAAGGCCAGGCCGACCTCATTGCCGTCGGGCGGCAGTCGCAGTTCAATCCCAACATCGCCCACCACTGGGCGCACGATCTCGGCATCAACAGCCGTTTCGAGGATTGGTCGCCCGAGTTCGGCTGGTGGCTCGAGAAGCGGATCAAGACTCTCCAGGACTTTGCCACGCCGACGGGCGTCGTTACGCGTCACTCCTGACTGGCGTCACACACATCGCTCGCAGCCGGTGAACGGAACGCCGTCCACGGCATCGCTGCTATCTTTGAGGATCCGCGGTGCTGCGCGACGGGTATCGGAGCGCGGATCCAGCAGCGCGTTTCAGGTTCGCTGCTGAACCTGCGCCGAGTAGATCTTGGCGAAGCGGTCGCGCAACAGGTTCTTATGCACCTTCCCCATCGTGTTGCGTGGAAGCGACTCGACCAAGACGATCGAACCGACCTCTTCGCTTTCAGCCGGATCCCGACAAGCGGCGGAATCATTTCGTGGAGGGTCCGGGTTTTTACGGACTGAGCGTTAACGCTGCCGCACGAGCACAAAGGCGGGGGCCTTGCCAGGAAGCGATTTGGCCACTTTAATCGGGAGATTGCAGTACGTTATTCTTATTGTAGAGCGCATTTCCGATGAAAGCCATCGAGCAGATCGTTGCCGGCTACGTTTCGTTGAAGGATCGCCAAGCCTTGGAAAAGCTGAGGCACCATCGTCAGCAATTGCTGGATGATGTTCAGATGCACACCATTCCAGGGTTCAAGCCGTCGATCGTGAGCGATATCCTCCGCGAGGAGATCGAGGTCATCGAAGGCGCGCTAGCGCGCATAGATGAGGATCGACCATAGTCATGAGCAAAAACTTCGACGAGATCGAGACACTGAAACCAATGGCCTGCAGTGCCATCACCGATCCCAGTCTGAGGATGATATATGAAGCTATCCGCGGCGCGCTCGAGGCCGACGATGAATTCGAGGCAAGCGGCAAAGATCCCAAATTCCGAGTCCGGTCGACGGCCGAATGGAAGCGGCATGCCAGCGATCTTGAGGCGGAGATGCTGAAGCGAGGGCTCGAGTTCGACGTTATCGATTGGACGAATGGTCAGAGTGAGCGGCGAGAAAGCCTGTGAAGGCACTCGCTGTTCATGCGTAAACGCCGTTGCGATGGCACCAACGGACAAACGTGTAGATGGACCAGACCCGCGACCAGTACATGCCGGGCGCTCCGTCGAGAAAGGCTCGCCAAAGTCGCTCAACCGCTGCGGGATTCAGGCCGGTAGGCGCGATCGCCTGCGGATCGCGCATGGTTCGATCCATGGCGTCCTTCAATCCGCGGCGAATCCACCGGTCAAAGGGCATGACGAAGCCAGTCTTTGGGCGCTCGAAGAGCGCAGGATCGAGACCGCGCAATCCGATCCGCCGAAGCATATCTTTGCGCCCCAAAGGCTGATATCGCGCTTCGTCCGACAGGGCGTCGACGCTTTCAAACAATACGTGGTCGACCAGCGGAACGCGCTGCTCGAGCGAGCTGGCCATGCTTGCTGCATCATTATCGCGCAGGAGGCGTTCACCCAAAAAGAGACGTTGTTCCATCACGCTAATAGCGGAAACAGGGGTACGGCCGGCCGTTTCGGCCGTCAGCCGCCGGCGCATCGCGTCGGGAAGGCCTTCCACGAGCGCGCCCGCGAAATCCGGTGCAAGCAATTCACCCTGAAATCCAGGCAGGAAGAGCGCGTAGGCCATCTGGTATAACGCCAGCAGATCCTCGCTACGATCGACCATATCCGGAAGCTTCGCCCAGCGCGTTTGAGGCGGCACGGGATGCGAGGATCGTCGCAGGGGCCAAGTCAACAAAGCTGCAGCCCTGGCTTGCCATTTTCTGGGAAATGCGCGGCCCCGATGACACCACTGCTGCAAGATCGGAAGATCGCGGTACGTCGGATACCCGCCGAACAGCTCGTCACCCCCGGTTCCTGACAACGCGACGGTAAAGCCTGCTTCGCGAATGGCCCGGGAGATGAAATAGGCGTTCAGTCCATCGAAGGTTGGCTGGTCGAGACTATCGAGGGCGTCGTCCAGACTGTCGACGAACCGCTGCTCGGACAACACCACCTCATGATGCTGAGTGCCGATTGCCGCAGCGGTCTGCCTTGCGAACGGCGCTTCGTTGAACTGCTGGTCCTCGAACGCGAGCGTGAAAGTATGAACCGGGGCGTCAGCGGTCCGTTGCGCGAGATTTGCCATCGCGGAGGAATCGATGCCGCCCGACAGGAAAATGGCGAGCGGCACATCGCTGGCGAGGTGAAGCTTCATCCCTGCGTCGAGGATCGAGGCAAGCGTCGCTTCGTCCATTGTCGGTTTTGGCGACTCTCCGGGAATGCGCCAGAAATCGCGCTCGCCTATTCTACGGCCTGTCTCGTCAAACTCGGCGTAGTGACCCGGCGCAAGAAGTTCAACGCCCTGAACGGCGGTGCAGGGGCCGACAACAAACCCGTTCCATACGTTGCTCGCAACCGCCTGCGGATCAAGACGCGGCGTTCCGAGCAAGCCTGAGGCCAGCAATGCACGCAATTCGGATGCAAATATCAGCGACCACGTCGTGTTCGGATTGCTGGACTGCGCGATATAGAGCGGCTTGATGCCGAGCTGGTCGCGCGCAAGCAGAAGTCGTCGCTGTTGCGGATCCCAGCTTGCGAATGCGAACATGCCGCGCAGCCATCCAACTGCGTCCAGGCCATGCAGGCTGAGTGCCCGCAGCATGACGGCGGTGTCGCCGCTGGACCGAAAAGACTGCCCTTCGCTCTCGAGGCGTTTGCGCAGGGCGACATAGTTGTAGATTTCGCCGTTGAACGAAATCACGTGCCCGGTTGTATCGTCCACCATCGGTTGGGCGCCGGCGGACGACAGATCGAGGATCGAGAGGCGGCGGTGATCGAGCATGACACCCCAGCCGCGGGCATCCGGCGTCGAAGCCCACGAGCCATGGCCGTCCGGCCCGCGATGGATCATGGCCTTGCTCATCCGAGCGAGCGCGGCTCGGTTGTTTTCGTCAAGCCGGCCGATGATACCCGAGATACCGCACATTCAATCGTCGCCTTCGCGGCTTGAGCTTGAGCTGGCCCGCACGAGGTAACGTTGCGGAGAACCTACCAAGACTGCTTCGGCAATGCTTCTACGTCGAAAATCCAAGCGGATAAATGGACACGCCGCCTTTCTATCATTGTTTCGTTAAGAGGAACGAGGCAACTATTAACGCAAGGCTTCGGCTTAAGCATTGAGTAAGCCGAGCTATGTGAATGTGGACCCCAGCGAGCATCTCAGTACCTGTCGACGTCGGCAGGCAGGTTTGGATCGATGCACTCAGACCGCCTAAATATTCTCTTCGTGTCACAGATGCCTGCGAGCCCGCCGCGGATCGGCGCGCAGGCACGCATGCACGGTTTGATGACGGAATTGGCTCAGCGCCATGACCTGACGGCAGTCATGCTCGTGGATGACGAGCACGACATCGACGAATGCCGAACTGCCATGCAGGCCTATTGCCGCAAGGTGGTGCTCGTGCGTAACCCGTTCGGTCGCGATGGGATGCCGAAGCGCTTGCTTCAACTGCGCTCCCTGGTATCGCCCCTCAGCTTCGAGCGTTTGCGAATCACGGCAGACGTCGTGCGTCAGACGCTGGATGACTTGCTTGGGTCGACGCGCTTCGACGTGGTTAATCTCGAGTTCACGTTCCTTGGTCACTACGAGCTGCGCAAGGCGCCGGCAGGAGAGAAGCTTCCGGTACTGGTCGTGGATTCTCACAACATCGACTACGACCTCGCCCGCCAGTACGCCCAAAGCGGCGACAGCCTGTTTCGTCGCCTTTATTCCGAAGTCAATTGGCGTAAGCTTCGGAAGGAGGAACTCGGGACCTATCGTGACGCAGACGGCGTCTATCTGTGCAGCGCTGCTGACGAACGACGGCTGCTTGAAGAAGTGCCGGAAGCCAGGACTGCCGTCATACCCAATGCCGCGGATATCGAGTTCTATCGCCCGCGTGCCGACGATCCGAAGCCCGACGGACGCACCGTCGTATTCTTTGGCCTCCTGTCGTATGCACCGAATGTCGACGGTGTCATCCACTTCATCAATGATATATGGCCGCGCATCGCGGCCAGCCATCCGGATGCGCGTTGCAAGATCATTGGCGGTTCGCCGCCCTCCGCCCTGTTGGCGCTGGCAGGTCCCCGAATCGAGTTCACCGGCTTCGTGCCGGATCTGAGACCGCATCTTGCCGAGGCGGCGGTCGTCGTCGTCCCTCTGCGATTGGGAGGCGGGACACGGCTCAAGATTGTCGAGGCTATGGCGATGGGTAAGGCAATCGTCTCGACAACCCTGGGCGCCGAGGGGATCGAGGCCATGCTGGATCGTGACATCATGATCGCGGACGATGTCGAGAGCTTTGCCGCCCGTGTCAGCGGCTTACTGGGCGATGCCGATCGCGCTGCGGATCTCGGACGTTCCGCAAGGCATTTGGCCGAAAGCAAGTATGCCTGGAGTTCAGCAGCTCGCGCTCTCGAGGGTTTTTACCGTACGAGGCTCGCCATCAGTTGCGGTACGGATGGGAAGGCGCCAACGCTTCGCCAGCAGCAACGGCGCGCCGAGCGTTGAAGAACCGCTTCAGGTCCAGGAAGCGCTTTTCGACGAATTCATAGCTCAGATAAGCGATCAGCAGCGAGACGAGTGCTCCCGCTGTCGCCTGTATTGCCACGGCTGCGCTGTGAGAGCCGAGCCATTCGCCGAGTGTAAGCTCGGTTCGATGAGTCACGAGATAGTACGATATAAAGTGATGGTAGACGTACAGGCCGTAGCTATAGGTCCCGAGAAGCATGAAGGGTCGGCTGCAGAAAAGGCGCGATACCAAGGAACGCTTTGGCGCAACAAGCACCCAGATGAGGAGACAAGCCAACAGCACGGTGATGATGGAAGACCGAACCGGAAGGACGAAAGCGTTACCTTGGTCGGTCACCAGGCGCGTCCAGATGAAAGTCAGGGAAAGCAAGGCAAATGCAGTGGTCGCAACGTATGGAAGGGCACCCACAAGTCGCCGAAGTCCGCCCGGTTGTCGGACGACCACGGCGAGAAAGGCGCCAAGGGCCAGACCGTCCAGGCGAAACGGTGTCAACACATAGGTTGTCCACCAGCTAAGTCCGGCCAAGGAGCCGCCCAGGCGAGCGAGCATCGCAGCAACCGATAGGCCAAGGCTGACCGCAATCAACTTTCTCGGTTGCTTCGCGACCAGATATACGACGAGCGGCCAGAAGAAATAGAAATGTTCTTCGATGCAAAGCGACCAGAGATGCTCCAGATATGAGAATGACCAGTCACCGTTCCATGCGATGTAGACGTTGACTCCGTACAGCCAGGCCCAGGCCTGACGATCTATCAGATAGTCGAGGGTCGGACCGCGCAGCGGGCTCAAAAGCGGAGCGACGAAGAAGACAAGCGCGAGCACGCCATAATAGAGCGGAAAAATGCGCAGCACTCGCCGTATATAGAAATTGCGGAAGAAGTTCGGCTCCTCCCGTGAATCATAGAGGATTCCGGTGATGAGAAAGCCGGACAGGACGAAGAACAACTCGACGCCATAGGAGCCGTAGTTGGTGATTCCGACGACGATCTTCTCGACAGCGTTGGTCGGCAACGTATTGCCGACGAAGTGCAGTAGCATCACCATTGCGATGGCAAGTCCCCGCACGCCGTCGAGCGCAGGAATGTGTCCGTGAAGGCGGGGCCACCGGTCGCGGACTGTTGCCTCGGCGGATTCGGTTGCCGGCAGCATACCTGCCGCGCGAGCCGATTCCGCCAGGCCAATTGTCGTCATCGGGACGACGTAACGATGGTTGTCGCGCCAGAGATGCTGCCGTTGGCGAGTCCCTTCAGCGTGTAGGCATCGATCCCGGCGACGATTGGATCGCTCACTGTGCCGATGATCATCCGAAGGTAAGTCATGAACTTTGTCGCTTCGACAGAATTTGCGTTGGACGCGAAGATGACATCTTTATTCCGCATCTCGAATTCTGTCGCGATGAAGTAGCCGCCGGGATCTCTCAAATCGAGAATATAGATAACGGGGACAAGGGGTCCGCTATAGCGAGTGCAGTCGACGCCGAGCTGCTTGGCTACTTCGCGTGGCTCTCCTCGGTAGATAAACACGGATCCAGGGTCGGCGTGATCATCCTTGAGGCCGCCCGCCTTCGCCATGGCCTCGGCCAGTGTCAGGCGCCAGGCTCCAAACGAGAACTGCCCCTGTTGCCCGGAAGCGCCCATCGCGAGGAAGGTTTGCGGCTGCGTGAATACGTAGACCGTATCTTGGGGGCGAACGAAGATGTTGTTTGCCGGTTGGCTGAGCAGCGATCCGAACGGTGCGGTACCCTGCCGGCCGTCGCGTTCGAGGGTCACCCAGGTATCGAAGCCGGGATTCTTGGGGCCGCCCGCGCGTGTGATGATGTCGAGCAGCCGCTCGCCGCTGGCGCTTGCGGGCAAGCGTGCAGGCGTTCCGACCTCGCCCAATACGCTGATGGACGTTGCCTTCTGATCCACCAGCGCAACCACTGCCTGTGGTTCGATCGCACGGTCCTGCAGGGACTTCACGATCGCATTCTGGACTTCCTCCGGCGTCCGGCCCGCAGCGCGGATCGAGCCTCCATACGGAACCGTGATGTTGCCTTTGTAATTCACGGCCTGATTGGGCAACGTGACATAATTGCCCTGGCGCGTGCCGGCTTCGGTTGGAGTAAACAGGCCACCGGCCATCGATTCGAACAGCGTCACGCTGACTGTGTCGCCGATGCCAAAGCGAATCTCGGGCGGGCCGCGGCGATCCGTGAAAACGCGGTCGATCCGCCTGGAGTTGCGCACCAGGACCCTCTCGGTGTCAGCCGTCAGGCGCACCAGAGCATAGTGCACGCTTTCAGGGTCGGTCTGCCCCGCGCGGACATAGGAGCTTGCCGGTCCCGAGGTCGGCATGGTCGAGCAGCCAGCGAGCGCGATTGTCGCTGTGATGGCCAGGGCGCCCAATAGGCGGCCACCACCGAGACGTGAGGAATTGCCAGCCGAATGCGCCGGCGCCACTTCGCGAGTGGTCAGGCGCGGCGTTCGTTGACTACTCTTGCCTGCACTTCTCGGCACGACATTGGACCCTGGTTAACGAAGATTAACGAACGGAGTCTTGGTAAACGCCGGTCTCTTCTTCGCGCTTGTTTGCGCGCCGCTTACGGTCGTCGCCGTCCGGCATCGACTGTCGCACTGCCGGACAGAGGCTCGGAAGAAATTTTCGCGAGTAAACATGTGCTTACGCGGCATCCACAATTTCCCGGAATATCAATCGACCAAGCGAAACAGCCCGCCCTGTGCGCCACGCTAGGGGACAAGCGTTAACGAAGCGTTCACTATAAAAATTCAGGAAAGATTGACTTATCGTTGGTGTTCGGAGCTGTGCCTGAGTACGTGTTGGCGCCAGTGCCATTGAGAGGCTGATCGTATCGCTGCGCGGCCCCACGATCGGGCAAGGCAGGCGATTAACGATCAGCGTGCTGCCTTGGCGACTGGAGTTGACAGGCACCGAGCATGCACGAAGCCGTATTGCGTTCTCAGCGACCAGGCTTGGCGCCTCCGTCCGGTCGGGTAATCGATAGATACGCAATCATCCCGCTGCTGGCTTGTGTTTACGCCACGATTGCGTTTCCCCTGATCCTCGTGACCTGTAGTCCGACGGACTCGGCTTGTCTTTTGGAAGCTCGACCAGAGAGCAAAATCTTTTGGCCGATCCTGTCCGCAGTCGCGCTCGTCGTTGCGCTGCGCAATCGGTCGCGACTCCGCTTTCCACCGATCCTGATCATACTGTTTGCCTATCTTGCGCTGGCGGGGGCGAGCGTTGCCTGGGCATTCAAGCCGGAGGCTTCGGGGATCAGATTTGCGCAGCAGGCCATGATCATTGCCTCGATCGCGCTCCCGGCGATCGTTGCCACTCGATCGACCGACCTGCTACGCGGCTTGTTCTGGTGCTTCTTCATCGCTGCCGTGCTCAACATGCTGTTCGTCATGGGCAGGCCGCCGATCGACGTGAAGTTCGCCACATGGGGCTACCCCGGCTACTTCTCGGGCAAGAACTATCTAGGCGAATGCGCTGCCGTTGCATTCCTGCTTGCGCTCCATGAACTGCTTCATCCCGGACGGCGACGGATTCTCGGTATCGTTACCGCGCTCATGTCTGTTGCCCTGCTGCTGCTGAGCAATTCAAAGACGGCGCTTGCTCTTGCGGTGCTTGTCCCTGCGTTCGCCTGGGCCTTGCTCAAGCTTTCCAGGGCTATCCGCGTTCCGGTGTGGGTGATTGTCGTATCGATACCGATTTGCTGGATGGCTTTTTCGTTCGTCACCGGCTTCAGCATGAATCGCGTGTCGTACATGCTGTACGGCGATTCGACTTTCACGGGCCGTACCATCATTTGGGATTTTGCAAACATGCAAATCGCAAAGAAGCCGCTGCTGGGCTGGGGTTATCAGTCGTTCTGGCTGGTTGGACCCGACGCGCCGAGCATCGTGGAAGCGCCGGGCTGGGTCAAGGAGATGCCCAACGCCCACAATGGGTACGAAGACACATTGCTTGAACTAGGCTATGCGGGATTTTTTCTGCTTGTCGCGTTCATCCTTGCGACGATACACGGCATCGGTCGCCTGGCGCGGTTTGATCTTTCGCGGGCATGGATCCTGCTGTCGATCGTTCTCTACGTTGCCATTACGAACGGTCTCGAGAGCACATGGATGCGCGGCTTCGAAATGCTGTGGGTCGTGTTCGTCATAGCCGCGGTTGAAGCTGCCAGATATTGGGGGCAGGCGCGTCCCGCGGCCAACTCGGCAATAGCCAGGCGTCCAGCAATGCGGCGCATCCACGGACCGCGGCTCAGGCCGCCGTCGACTCCCATCAACGTCGTGAGGTCACGCTAGCAGGCGCGAAGCCAGTCGGTTCGGCGCTGCAAGTCAGAGGATGCATGTTCAACCGGAAGGTCATCGCGATGCGGCGCAACCCTGGTCACGAGACGCTGCGAGCGGCCCTGCGGCGGCCTTGGCGGTGTTTGGTTGCAACGATGATCTTCGTTGCATGCTCAAGCCATTCGTCTGCTTTTGCTCTCGACTCGATGGAAATACTGCCCTCAGATCGCGCGACGACCTGGCAACCCGGCCTGATGGCCGAGGGTGGGATACCCATTCGAAAAACCATCTGCGCGACGCTGTCGCCTCGTGGTGGCACACTCGATGACGCTGCGGCAATCCAGGGCGCAATCAACGCGTGTCCGGTAGGGCAGGTCGTGCAACTGTCCGCGGGGCGGTTTCTGATCAATGGCGGCAATTTCCTGCTGCTCAACAAGGCAATCACGCTGCGCGGCTCCGGTCCGGGCCGGACGATGCTCGAAAAGCAAGATGGCGCGAAACCTTTTAACGACGCAGTCGGTGCCAAGCCGTCTCCGCTGGTCGTGGTGGGACCGTCGCTTTTCTCCAGCACGAGCGATACGGTCAATGCCGTGCGATCAGCGAACCTTCGGAATGATGCAATAAAGGGCAAAAAAACCGTCGAGGTCGACGACGCTGCGGGCTTTGTACCTGGACAGATCGTGCTGCTCGACGAGGCGTCGGGCGCTGATTGGCGTGTCGACCCGCAGGGGCGAGGGCAGATCTGGGCGTCGGAAGATTTCAGGGTTGTCTGGCAAAAGCACAAGCCTGCAATTCAGTTTGTCGACGACTTTGCACCCGATGGGTTTCCGTCGACGCCACAGAGCGCTGGATCGTGGTTCGGGAGACCTGATCGGCCCGTCGCCGAGATCAAGGAGATCAGCACCGTCTCCGGTTCCAGGATCACCTTCACGACCCCAATTCACATCAGCTATCGGAAAGCAAACGCAGCTCAACTGTCACGGTTCGCGCAGCCGCATGTGAAGCACGCGGGCGTCGAAGATCTGGCGCTCAAGGGGGGCGACGCGGGCAATCTTCGCTTCAATTGGGCTGCTTCTTCGTGGGCGAAGAACGTCGACAATTCGGTTTGGCACGGCGAAGGCTTTGCAATTCACAGTTCCTTCCGCGTCGAACTGCGCGAGTTCTACGTGCACGACGCGGCCTGGGCTCAACCCGGCGGAGGCGGATATGCCATTAGTCTTTCCGCCGGATCGTCGGAAGTTCTGATCGAGAATGGAATTGCCGTGAGGGCCAACAAGCTGGTGGTGGCGCGTTCCGCCGGGGCGGGCTCCGTGGTCGGCTATAACTACATGGACATGGGCTACATCAATACGAACGGAGCCTGGATCGAGACCGGGCTCAACGCCAGCCACATGGTGGGCGCCCATCACGTTTTGTTCGAGGGCAACTACGCTCAGAACGCCGACAGCGACGACACTCACGGCAACAGCATCTATCACACGTTTTTCCGCAACTATCTGCGCGGCGTCCGGGCAGCGTTCGACAATCAGGCTGGCGGGACGATCGATGATGTGTCGCAGCCCCGCAATGGGCCGCGTCGCGCTGCCGGTCTGATGGCGTATTCCTACTGGATGTCTTTCATAGGAAACGTGCTCGGGGTTCCCGGTCAGATGGACGGCTGGTCGTATGAAACCCGCTTTACCGACGCAAAGCCCGGCGTCTGGATGCTCGGTTGGGACGCCGTGAAGCCGTATCCGACGGACGCAAAGGTTGCGACGTCCACGATTCGATATGGCAATTTTGATTACCTCACCAACAAAACGCACTGGGATTCCGGAAGCGAGGGTCGCGCCTTGCCTGCTTCCATGTACCTCACAAGCCGCCCCCCGTTCTTCGACGCCGGGCGCGGATACGAGTGGCCTTGGGTGGACCCGGTCGGAGAGACGAAGCTTCATGTGCTTCCGGCCAAAGCGCGCTATGACGCCGGCACGCCGTTCTTGCAGCCGAGCTTGGATGGATCGGCACGCAAAAGTTCGCAGTGAGCACACGCCTCGCGGGCAATGATTAAATATGTTTTGAACAGGCGCGGTATTGCGTCAATGCGTCACCTGACCGACGCCGAGCTCAGAGGCTAACTAGGCGAGCGCCCCGATTTAAATGCTGCAGACGTCGTTAACTACAATAGAAGCTAAGGCCTTCTGATCCGCGCGGACCTTGGGCATTTCTGCACGTTTTGGTTTAATCAGATTGCCGATTCGCTATCCGGTTAGTCTCCGGAAGAGGAATTTGATGCGCAAATCGGTCTTTCACGAGGATTGGTGGCTGGATGCGCTGGCTCCCGGTGGCTGGCGCGAAGTCACTTGTTCGCGTGGCGGGCGCGTCGTGGGTTCTCTCCGGTTCGTCACGCGTACTGAAGGCGGGATGAACATATGTGAGATGCCTCAGATCACGCGCTTTCTCGGACCGACGGTCACGCTGCAGTCCGGCAAGACGGAAGCGCGCATGCGGTTGGCGCATGCGGTCATCACTGACCTGCTCAAACAGGTCGCGGATTTCGATCACGTCGAGATGACGCTCGATACCGGGTTTAGCGATGTGGCCGCGTTCCTCGCGTGCGGCTACGAGGTGCGCGCGCATCCGACTTTCATGCTGAAATGCACGATCCCCCGAGACGAGCTCTGGTCGGGATTGCGCGACAAGACAAAGAACGTGATACGACGCGCGCGGGAACGGCTCGCCATTCGCGAAGTCACGTCCCCAAAATACTTCGTGAAGTATTACCAGGCCAACCTGGAGGGCGCGAAATCGTATTTCGACCTCTCTCGATTGGAAGCTGTCTATGCCGCCGCGAGCGAGCGACAGCAATGCAAGATCCTCGCGGCGGTGGACTCGAACAACAACGTCCACGCCCAGGTCTTCTTCGTCTGGGACCACAAGTTCGTGCACTATTTCCTGTCATCGCGGGACAGGAGCATTGCGCATCCAGGCGCAGTAAGTCTGCTCCTCTGGAGTGGCATCGAGCTGGCGCACGAGCGGGGCCTTCATTTCGATTTCGATGGCGGAATCGAAAACGAGGCGCGATACAAATTCGTTGTGGCGTTCGGCGGAGAACTGGCCAATCGCTTCGACGTCAGCCGCTCCACCACACGTTACCGGCTTCACCGGCAACTACGCAGAGTTCCCCAAGCGCTGCTGCGGCGTCTCTCGCCTGGCGCCGCTACCGGCGACGTCAACGATCATGGGGTACGGCTCAACCATTTTCCGTCGTCCTGAGCGGATCGTTCCCGCAATTTCAGGCGCGCCATTAACTAAGGTTTTACAAATACGTGCATCAGCGGGCGATTTTGAAATAAGTAGGCGAGATAGAAACAGAATAAATTTGGAGGCGTTTAGATGCGTGTTCTCGTGAGCGGACATCTCGGCTACATCGGAACAGTGCTCACCCCGATGCTACGGCGTGCCGGGCACGAAGTCGTGGGCCTCGACAGCGATCTGTACTCTCGCTGCACATTTGCAGAGGGCGGGTCGATCGTGGATGTGCCGGCCCTTTGCAAGGACACGCGAGACATCGAACTTGCGGACCTGAAGGCTTTTGACGCGGTCCTGCATCTTGCCGCGCTGTCGAACGATCCGCTCGGCAATCTGAGACCTGGCCTTACCGACCAGATCAATCATGTAGCCAGCGTGCGCCTCGCGCAGCTGGCCAAGCAAGCCGGTGTGCGACGGTTCGTGTTTGCGTCCTCCTGCAGCAACTACGGCAAGGCTGGCGACGGGATGATCGACGAAACCGGAGCCCTCAACCCGGTGACTGCTTATGGCGAATCCAAGGTGCAGTCGGAGCGCGATATCGCCGGCCTCGCCGGTGACGGATTTTGCCCGGTCTACCTGCGACCCGCAACGGCTTACGGCGTATCTCCCCGGCTCCGATTCGATGTCGTGCTGAACAATCTCGTTGCCTGGGCGGTGACAACGCGAAAGATCCTCTTGAAGTCGGACGGCACGCCCTGGCGGCCCATCGTTCACATCGAGGACATCTCCCGCGCCTTTATCGCTGCGATGGAAGCTCCCGAGGCGGCGGTGTTCAATGAAGCTTTCAACGTCGGCCAGACGGCGCACAACTACCAGATCCGCGATCTCGCGAAGATCGTCGCCGATGTTGTCCCTGGCTGTCAGATCGAATTTGCCGATGGCGCCGGTCCCGACACGCGGTCCTATCGCGTGAGCTTCGAAAAGATCCGAACCCGGTTGCCGGAGTTCAAGCCGCAATGGGATGCGAAGATGGGCGCGGAGCAACTCTATAAGGCCTACCGGGCCTCGGGCATCACGCTCGAAGAGTTCGAGGGTCCCCGGTATCAGCGCATCAGCCACGTCAACAAGTTGCTGGCGGACGGCGTGCTCGATGTGGATCTTCGCCATGTAGAGTCGAGGCAGAGTGTCGGGCAATCGGCTCTCGTTGCGAACTAATACACGCGCCGATCGATTTTGACACACCAGGAGGACGGCGTGTCGGCGGCAGACGATGGCACGAGTTCAGGCGCAAAGATCTTTGCGCTTGCCCAAAAGATCTACCCGATCTGCCGCAGCATTACCGGTAACGGTGTGCGGCAGACCCTGCGGGAGATCGGTGCGCACGTCTCCCTTGATGTCCACGAGGTGCCGACCGGTACACCTGTTCTCGACTGGGTCGTGCCGCGTGAGTGGAACATCCGGGACGCGTACATCAAGGACCCGCGGGGCCGGAAGGTCGTGGATTTCAACCAATCGAACCTGCACGTCATGAGCTACAGCGTGCCGGTGCGCCGCACCATGTCGCTGGACGAGCTTAAGTCCCACATCTTCACATTGCCCGATCAGCCGGACCTGGTCCCCTACCGAACGTCTTACTACCAGGAAAACTGGGCTTTCTGCATGGCCCACCGACAGCTGGAGCAACTGCGGGACGATAGCTACGAGGTCGTGATCGACTCGACCCTCGCCGACGGGCATTTGACCTATGGTGAGTATTTTCACCGGGGAGAGTCAGACGACGAGGTGCTTCTGTCGGCGCATGTTTGTCATCCCTCGCTTGCCAATGACAATTGTTCCGGCCTGGCCCTGCTTGCGGAGCTCGCGAGCCGCATCTCCCAGATGCGAACGCGATACAGCTATCGGTTTCTCTTTGCGCCAGGAACGATTGGCGCGATCACCTGGCTCGCCCGCAATGAGCATCGTGTGTCTCGTATCAAGCATGGCCTCGTGGTATCAATGGTCGGAGACGGCGCCGGTCCGACATACAAGAAGAGCAGGCAGGGCGATGCCGAAATCGACCGTGCAATGATACACACGCTGCAGCATTCCAAACTGGCGCCGACGATATTGGAGTTTTCGCCCTACGGCTATGATGAGCGGCAATACTGCTCGCCCGGGTTCAACCTGCCGGTGGGATTGTTTCAGCGCAGCCGCTTCGGCGCCATCCCGCAGTATCACACCTCGGCCGACGACCTGAGCTTCATTCGGCCGGAGCACCTCGGGGGTTCCTTCCGCATCATTTCCGAAGTCATCGACCTGCTCGAAGGCAACCGCAGCTACTATAACACGTCGCCGAAAGGCGAACCGCAACTGGGCAGACGCGGACTCTATGGTGCGATCGGCGGCGACAAGGACGCCGCTGCAGCCAACATGGCGATGCTGTGGATTCTAAATCTGTCCGACGGACATCATTCTCTGCTTGATATCGCCAGGCGTGCCGACCTGCCGTTCCCGGTCACTCTGAAGACAGCAAAAGTGCTCGAGCGTCACGGACTTCTCGCGCCTGTGCGGTAAGCGCTCAGGTACCCTGAAGCGGCCAGTTCAAGTCTTTATCGGAGATCGTGCTGACGGCCAGAGGCCAGCTGATGCCGAACATCGGGTCGTCGTATCGGACGCCGTTAGCAGCCGAAGGCTCGTAGAACTCCGAAATCAGGTAATTGACCTGAACGTTGTCGCTCAAGGTTTGAAAGCCGTGTGCGAACCCCTTGGGGATGTAGAGCTGTGAACCGTTCTCCGCTGAAAGCTCGAAGCCGCGCCATTGACGAAAGGTCGGCGAGCTCGCACGCAGATCGATGATGACGTCCCAAATCGATCCGTTCAAGCAGCGCACGAGCTTAACTTCGCCGTGCGGCTCATTCTGAAGGTGCATTCCGCGCAATGTTGCCTTGCGCGAGGAGCTCGAGATGCTGTGCTGGGGAAATTTGGTCACGAGCCCATGTGCACGAAACTCGTCTTCGCAGAACGTGCGCGCGAAAAAGCCGCGCTCATCGTGTGCAGGCTCGAGTTTGACGAGCCACGCTCCGTCAAGTCCTGTTGCTTCAAAGCGCATGGGATGCATCCACTCCCGGCCGAGAGGCCAATTGTCGACGACCAATTCTATACAATTTTACTAAAATTTTCAGCAACTGCGTGGTTTACCTTGTTGTTCGATATCGCTTCATATTGTTCGCTTTCATACGATAAAATTCAATCTAACGAGCCCGATTTAAGCGCCGGCAATCTCATATTCGGCAATCCTATATTCATGGTACGGCCCAATGAACGCTCACTCGAGATTCAAATCGATTCGGTCGAAATCCTCTCACGGTAACTGCCGTCTGTGCGGCGCGACGTTGAAATCGACGTTTGTCGACCTGGGGATGTCGCCTCTCTGCGAAAGTTTTCTCACAGCCGACCAGACCGACGCCATGGAGCCGTACTACCCGTTGCACACCGTGGTTTGCGGGTCCTGCTTCCTGGTGCAACTCCAGGAATACGTCAAACCGGAGCATATCTTCACCGAGTATGCCTACTTCTCGTCTTATTCGACGTCGTGGGTGGAACATGCGCGGCGCTACTGTGAGATGATCAAGGCCAGGCTGAGCCTTGGTGCCGAGAGCCGCGTCTACGAGATCGCGAGCAACGACGGCTACCTGTTGCAGCACTTCCTGCCGCTCGGGGTGCCGGTCACGGGAATCGAGCCGGCGGCCAACGTGGCCGAAGTTGCTAGGCAGAAGAACGTCCCGACAATGGTCGAGTTCTTCGGCCTGGAGCTGGCGCGGAAGCTGGTGTCAGATGGCAAGCGCGCCGATCTGATTATCGGCAACAACGTGCTGGCACAGGTTCCGGATCTAAACGATTTCACCGCCGGAATGGCGTGCCTGCTCACGCCGCAAGGCGTGATTACGCTCGAATTCCCGCATCTTGAGCGGCTCATCGACGAAAATCAGTTCGATACCATTTATCACGAGCATTTCTCTTATTTCTCGCTGGTCACGATCGATCGTCTGGCGCGGCGGCATGATCTGAAGGTTTTCGACGTCGAGCAGATCCCAACGCATGGCGGCTCGCTTCGCGTCTATCTCTGCCGCGCCGATGCGACTCACGCCGTCTCCGCCGCGGTGACCGCACTGCTGGCCCATGAGCGTCGGATCGGCCTGGAAGACATAGGTCAGTACGAGCAGTTTACATCGCGGGTTCATCGCACCAAGCGCGAACTGCTGTCGTTCTTGATCGCGAGCAAGAACAAGGGGGCGCGGATCTGCGGCTATGGCGCTCCCGGCAAGGGCAACACGCTGCTCAACTACTGCAGCATCGGTACCGACTTCCTCGACTTCACCGTGGACCGCAACCCCTACAAGCACGGCCGCTATACGCCGGGAATGCACATTCCGATCCTCCCGGTCGAAGCCATCGACGAGGCCCGTCCCGACTACCTGTTCATCCTGCCCTGGAATTTGAAGAGGGAAATCGTCGCGCAAATGCGGCATGTCGCGGACTGGGGCTGCAAGTTTATCGTTCCGATTCCTAACGTCGAAATCATTGATCCGCGTGAGGTTGCGCCATGAAGGTTGTCCTTTTTTGCGGCGGTCTCGGTACGCGGATCCGCGAGTATTCGGAGAGCATACCGAAGCCGATGGTCCCGATCGGCCATCAGCCGATCCTCTGGCATGTGATGCAGTACTACAGCCAGTACAATCACAATGATTTCATATTGTGCCTTGGCTACAAGGCGAACGTCATCAAGGATTACTTCCTCAATTATCGCGCGACTGCGAACAGCGACTGCGTGATTTCGGAGTACGGCAAAAAGGTCGAGTTGATCGGCGAACATCAACCGGACTGGCGGGTTTCGCTGGTGGATACGGGGACATGGCGCAACATCGGGCAGCGCTTGCTGGCCGTCCGCCATCTCGTCCAGGACGAGGAGATGTTCCTTGCGAACTACAGCGACGGGCTGACCGACGCGCCGCTGCCGGACATGATCCAGAAGTTCAAGGAAAGCGGAAAGATCGGCTGCTTCGTGGCGATCCATCCACCGATCAGCTTCCACCTTGCCGAGTTTGACGCCGAGGGGTCGGTGCAGCGGATTCGCTCGAGCCAGGAGTCCGAGATCTGGATCAACGGCGGCTACTTCATCTTCCGCAACGAAATCTTCGACTACATCAAGGAGGGAGAAGAACTCGTCCAGGAACCGTTCAACCGTTTGATCGAGGGCGGTCATCTCATGGCCTATCGCTATGAGGGTTTTTGGCGCGCCATGGATACCCTGCGCGATAGACAAGTGTTGGAGGACATGGTGGAGCGCGGCGACACGCCGTGGCGGCTGAATCACTCGTCGGTAGCCAGCGCGGCATAACCGGAATGAGAGCATTGCAGCTTGCCAGGCCCGGAGACCATCTGTCGATCCTGTGCCTTGGCGCCCATTCGGATGATATCGAAATCGGCGCGGGAGCGACGCTGCTGGGTCTGATCGAGCGCGGTATCAAACTGGACGTGCACTGGTGCGTTCTAAGCGGTGGCGCCGTACGGGAGGCTGAGGCCAGAGCATCGGCGGCCGACTTCTTGTGCGAGGCTGCATCCGCGAATGTCGAGGTGCTGTCGTTTCCCGATGGATTCTTCCCGGAAAGGGGAGAGGCCATCAAGGAATGGTTTGAATCGCTGAAGCGGCGGGTCGAGCCCGACGTCATTCTGACGCATCGCAGGGATGATGCTCATCAGGACCATCGTCAGGTCTGCCGCCTGACCTGGAACACGTTTCGTGATCATCAGATTCTGGAATATGAGATCCCGAAGTGGGATGGCGACTTCGGTCAACCCAACGTTTACATGCCGGTATCGGCGGCGGCCCTCGATCGTAAGATTGAAATCCTGCTCAAGCATTTCGGCACGCAGCGATCCAAGCAGTGGTTCGATGCAGACACCTTTCGCGGCCTCGCACGGATTCGGGGCATGGAGTGCAGGGCTACGGAACGCTTCGCCGAGGCATTTTTCGGGCGAAAGTTGACACTGATCTGACGATGGTTGCGCGGACATCACGCAGCCGGTGAAGTTTTGATTTCAGGGTGTATCTCAAGGCGCACGATATGAGCACGCTATTTTCAAGTATCTTTCGCGCTGGCGACCTGGTGGAGGTCAGAAGCAAGGAGGAGATCCTCGCGACGCTGGATGCCAACGGCCGCCTGGAGGAAATGCCCTTCATGCCCGAGATGCTGAAGCATTGCGGCAAGACGCTTCGCGTTGGCAAGCGAGCTCACAAGACCTGCGATCCCGCGCTCGGTATCGGCGGGCGCAAGATGCTGAACACGGTCCATCTCGAGAACATCCGCTGCAACGGCGCGGCCCATGACGGCTGCGAGGCGGCCTGTCTGATATTCTGGAAGGACGCCTGGTTGAAGCCGGCGGGTGAGAAAAGGCCGTCGCCAGATGGCGCGGGCAAGCCGTTCAGGTCTGGCGGCTGCAGCGAGGAAACGCTGTGGAGCACGATCAAGCATCCGCCGAAGGTGGGCGAAACCGAGCCGACCTACGTTTGCCAGAACACACAGGTAAAATTCGCCACGCAACCCCTGAAGTGGTGGGATCCGCGTCAGTATGTCGAGGACTACACTTCGGGTAACGTTCGGCTGCAGGATCTCGTCGCCGGATTGACGTTCTCGGTCTGGCGTACGGTCACCGAAGCAGGGCTCGGCATCGGCACCGCGATGCGCTGGATCTACGACACGTTCCAGCGCATGAGAGGTGGCGTGCCTTATCCGATCAGGCCCTTCGGTGTGCCAGAGGGTAGCAAGGCCCCGCAGTCCCGGCTTGATCTGCAGGTGGGCGACGTCGTGCGCGTCAAGCCGTACAAGGACATCCTCGAGACGCTGGACTGCAATTACCGCAACCGCGGCCTGTATTTTGATCCGGAGATGGTACCGTTCACGGAACGCGAGTACGAGGTCGAAAGGCGTCAAAAGCAGATCATCGACGAAGGTTCGTGCAAGATGGTCCGTTTCAAGACGGACGCGATCATCCTGAAGGATGTCGTGTGTGAGGCGCGCTATGCGATCTGCCGCCGCTTCTGCCCGCGCGCCATCTATCCCTATTGGCGGGAAATCTGGCTTGAGCGGGTACCTCAAAGCCAGAATCCGGCGAATTGAACGGGAACGACGCGTGCATCGGAACGAACGAACCGATCAGTATTTTGCGGACAACAAGCCATATTCTGGCCTTGGCCGTAGGTCGCTGCACAGCGGCGTGGCGTTCATTGCTGCGCGTGGACTGAATATCTTCGTTCAGTTGGCCTCGACGATCGTACTGGCGCGACTGCTCGGACCGCATGATTTCGGGTTGGTGGCCATGATGCTGGCCCTGATCGGCTTCGCGCCCCTTTTCGTCGATCTCGGGATGAGCGAGGCCTCCGCCCAGCGGAGCAGCATCTCGCGCGCCGAGGTCAGCACGTTGTTCTGGCTGAATGTTCTGATCGGCGTCGTGCTGGCTGTCGTGCTGGCTGCGTCCGGTCGGTGGATAGCGCGTGCCTTCGGCGAGCCATCGCTCGCGGGCATGGCGGTGGCATTGTCGGTGACCTTCCTGATGATGGCTTTGTCGACGCAGCACTATGCGTTGATGCGTCGGGCAATGCAGTTTCGCCGCATCGCGATGATCGACATATCGGCGAACATCATCGGAAGCGCTGCAAGCGTCGGACTGGCGCTTTCGGGCTGGGGCTACTGGGCGCTGATCGCCAAGCCGATCATAACGTCGGCTTTGACCGTCGTTGGAGCCTGGACCGCCTGTCGATGGATACCGGGCAGGCCCAGACTCACGCCAATGGTCAAGGAACTGCTGCGGTTCGGGCTGGGAGTGACCGGCTTCACCATGACGGATTACTTCGCTCGTTCGGCGGACAGAATCGCGATGGGCTATTTCCTCGGTGCAGGGCCGCTTGGCTATTTTCAGAACGCCTTCACGATCTACAACAACCTGCTGTCGATTCTCAGTGAGCCGCTGCACAACATCGCGGTGTCGGGACTGAGCAAGCTCCAGCACAGTGCGGCTGAACTGAAACGCTCCTGGGAAGGCGCGTTGTCACTGCTTTGCTACTTTTCGGGGCCCGCCTTCGCCGCCCTGGCCGTGAGCGCTCATGACATCGTGATCGTGCTTCTCGGAGAGAAATGGTCTCCCGCGGGCCCCCTGCTCTGTATCCTCGCCATTCGCGGCATTGCAGACTGCATCGAGCGAACTCTCGGTTGGGTCCATGTCGCGGTCGGGCGTCCAGATCGGTGGATGCGATGGGGCATCTTCAGTGCAATCTGCCAATTGGTTGCGCTTGCAGCTGGACTGCCGTTCGGCGTGATCGGAGTGACGATCGCCTACACGGTCACCATGTTCGTGCTGTTCGTTCCAGCGCTGGTCTACGCCGGCAGGCCGGTCGGGATCACAATCGGGGACGTCCTGCGCGCGACAGCGCCGCAGACCATTGCTGCGCTGGTCGCCGTAGCGGTCGCCTTCTCGATACAGGAGGCATTCCTGCAGGAATTGCCGCGGTTGCTGCGAATCCCGGTCGCGAGTGTGATCTGTGTGACGGCCTACCTGGCCGTCGTGGTTGGTGTCTTCAGGATCACGCGGCCACTGCAACTCGCGTGGTCCTTGCTACGCGATTTCGGCATTGTACGACTGCAAGTCAACTCCTGATCCTGGATTACGCCCATGACCTCCGTTGAGCGCTTCCTGATTAACTTGGACACGTGGCCCGCCGGGGCATTCCTGAGGATCGGCCTCGGCCTTTGCATTCTGCCGGTGTTCCGACTGCTGTCCGGCGGCGACGATCGTATCGTCGTCGCGTTGACGATGTTTCTCGCCCTGCTGCTCGCGCTTCGCCTTGTGCCGGCCGTGTGCCGACGTGTTCTTCCGTTTTCGCGCGAAGCGAAAGATCTGTGGTTCAAGCGTCGCAATCTTGGCAAGAGGTACGACTCCTACCAGTGGCAAAAGCTCTTCTGGATGGGGCTGGGCATGCTGCCCTACGCACTGATCTCTGGTGGATTGGGGCGCGGGGAAATCGTGCTGCTTGTGATCTGTACGATCGGCGGCGGAGCAGGGCTGCTGCTTTGGCGTAGGACCGGTCAGCTCAGCGTCGGTGCCGCCACTGCGAAAGCGACGAAGTTACCGCCGGCCGCGGTCGCGTCGACGCCGCCCTAGGACCGGGCCGCCCTACATTACGGGAGCCTGCGGCACTCGGTAAACCTGTCGCCGTCCGGCGTTTCCGCCCTCTCGAGGCAATGAGCCTTATCGGTAGCCTTGCCGGCTACGACAAAGTCGTAGGCCTGGTTTTTGAAGACCAGCACGTAACGGCCAGGTGAGAGGACGAGATCGGGGTTCACTGGCTGCAGCTCGACCATCTCGCGGCTTTCAGGGACCGGCGCTACGGTCAGGTCGACGGAAACGGACCGGATCGCCCAGGCATCGTTGGCCGTAGCGACTGCCGGTGACGACGGTGTTCGTGCGACCTGGGCGAGAATGCGCAATTGTGCGTTGTCGGGCGCGCTTGTCATAAGCTCGCGCTGATACGCGACAAACGAAAGCGGGCCGTGCGGCACCACAACGGTGCCCGGCTTCGTGGTCAATACCGACACGGCGATCCGGCTGTCAGGAAGGCGGATGTTCATCGGCTCGAGCCGGATCATCCGCCCGTTGCTTGACGCAAAAATCCCATATGTCGTCGGCAGCGAACGTGCGGGTGGTGCGGGCGCGGCTGCTTCGATCGGAGCACGATGTACGAACGTGGCAATTGCCGGCTTCAGCTTGCGTCTGCTTTGCGGTGGCGACTGAACGGGCGTCGCGTTCGAATGGCCGACAACCTGGGGTGTTGTATTGAGCACGGATGCAACATTGCCCCGCATGAGCATTCCGGTGCCAATCGCCAGCAGAACCGCTGTCGGAGCAAGGAACCACACAAAGTTGCGCACTTTCCATTCGCTGGTGATGGAACGTTGGTCTCGCGGCGAGCTCTGAAGTTCTTCCGCGATCAGCTTGTCGATCAGTATGATCTGCTGTTCCTGCACCGCGACGCTCGCCTCGGCAGTGCTGGTGTGCACGGGCGGTTGCACTGCTGGACGGATTGACGCCGGCGGCACCGAGTTCGGACCTGGGTCCGCGGCCGGACTGAATCCCTCTCCTTCATCTGCTTCAGGCGTGTACGAGGCAACGGCTGAGCCGGCATGCGAGTCCGGTGGCGCTGGCTGCGTGTCGTTGTCGGATTCCTCCGCTGAAGCATCGTTTGGATCGGCCGCAAAGGAGACGGACCCGTCGTCTGGTCCGGCATCAGGCGGAGCCACATTTGTCCAGCGGCCGATGTTCTCCGCGGCCTCATTCAGGCGCAGACTGACCTCATCCTGCGGGAGCACGATCGGCTGCAGGTGTTCCAAGTCGGGGACCGGGTGGGCTTCATTCGTCGGCCCACCGCCTGGCAAGCTAGGATTGTCGCCGAGGATCGTCGGTTGCTTGTCGGTCGGACTGTCTGGCGGCGGCTCGGCGGGATTTCGTTCCGGATTTGCGGGCTCGCGCAGGCGGGCTTCGACGAATTGCGTCCAGGCGCCACGCCGTCGCAGAGGTGCAGCGAGCCTGTCTGCCTGACGTGGCAAGGGCGGCGCATTGAGGATGGCCGCCTGAGCCGAGGGGAGCTGACTGGAGCGTTTCATGCCTGGATACGCAGCTTGACGTTTGTCCGCCATTGCGGACGTTCGCGACACCCTGGCGATCATATGAAAAGGATCGCCTACCTGCCGGGATGTAGCAGCCGCCGCTTAACAGGCCGTTAACCATAAACCGGCGGAAACGCCGCATTGCTCCGCACCACGCGAGGGCGACAATTTCAGGCGGCCGCTGGCAGCTCAAAGGATCCGGCGATCTGGCGCAGACGGTTGGCTCGTGCGCGCATCTGATCGGTATGAGCAATACCGAGGATGTCGAATACCGCCTGTATGCGGTAGAGCCAATCGTGCCTCAGCGCGGCCTCCCGGACGTTTGCGTTCTGAACCGCTCGCAGTCGCGCCGGGTCTGCGTCCAGCGCTTCGAGGATCTGGCAAATGTCCGGCGAATCGAAGGGCACGTGAATGACCGCATCGGGCCAGTCGAACTGCCGTGCAAACTCTTCGGTGCGTGGCGCCTCGCCAACCATCACTGCCCCGGCTGCAGCGCCTTCATAATAGCGCGCGGAAATCTCGTCACGTCCGGCTGTGAATTCCGGGTTGTTGACGTGACTGCGATTGGCAATGAAATAGCGGCTGCGCTGGAGGATATTCGCAATCATGTTGCGGTGTTCTTCCGGGTTGTCGACCCGGAACGTCCTTTCCTTTCGGTTCGAACCGCTCGCCGCCACAGTGTCGTAATAGTAGAAGAAGCGCTCTCTCTCGGCGCCGGCCAGCAACGCGGCGTGGGTCGTCGCCGAACGACGTCCGATGTTGCACACGGCGATCGATCGCTGCTGCTCGGGCCTCGGCGCGAACCGCTCCACGTCGACCGCCAGCGGCAGATAGCTGCACGGTCGACCTGCTATTCGCGCAATCTGCGGTGCGCAGTGATGCAGGCCGACGAATATATGATCAAATCCGGATAGGAGCTCGACCAGATACTCCGGGATGTCGTCTGCCCAGACTTCAGTGATGAAGCATGCGGCCTTGCGACACCGTTTGCGCCAGTCGGGAATCGCGGCGAGCGAGTGAAGTTGATACGCATTGCTGAAGATCGGGAAGAACAGTTCGTAATCACGTTGCAGCCGCAGTTGCGGCGGGGAGGGTGCCAGCACACCTGCCAGTTTGGTCGATCCTGATGCAAGGCGCGTCCACTTGTAGACCCGTCGCGAGAACTCCAGCGCAGCGCGATTTTGAACATCGAACCGATCGGCGCGCGCCATCGCCGCCAAATTGTCCTCGAACTCATAGCTGAGGCAAAATGCAACAAGATCGGAAATCCGACGCTGCGAGAGGAGTAAGACCTTGCCTTCCACGAGGCGCTGCCTCCGACCTATCAAATGCCGGAAAGTGCCGGCCACACGACTTCCGAAATCTCTCGACCAGGAGCGAGCTGCGCGTTGATCGTCGTCACGATGCGCGCAATGGCGCCAATCAACGCTAGTCCAGATACGCTATTTAATCTTGTTTTGTACAAGTTTTCCCGAAATTGGATAATGCGAGCCTGTGGAGTTCATTGCACGCGCATTGGCATTCCCGCCGTGCCGTTGCGAATGCAAGCACGAGGATGCATCGGCGAAGATTTGCGAACGGTACAGCGAATCCGCGTTAACCTGGAGAAGTTAAATCTGGAACTCGCTGGCAGTAGCGAAGAACGTCAGCGGACAATGACTGAGTGCGCGTTAACCCGAAAAGGTTAAATCTGGAACCGCCTGACAACAGCCGGCTTCGATGATGCGCAACGCGCTCCGCGGCAACTCCGAGAATTAGCTATAAATTTCATTTAACATGTGCCGAGCCAACGTTGGCGATGAACGCGTCGGGAAAATCCGGTAGCGTGCCGCATCATTTCGAAACGACAAAATATTCAACACGGCAAATCATTGAACACAGGCGGCGTCGGGGTTCATGCGTATTCTTAGCGTATTTGGTACTCGTCCAGAGGCGATCAAAATGGCACCGCTTGTGCTTGCGCTGGGCGAAGCAGAAGGAATTGATGCGCGCGTCTGCGTGACGGGCCAGCATCGTCAGATGCTCGATGATGTGATGTCGGCCTTCTCGTTGAAGGCTGACTACGACCTGAACATCATGCGACCGAACCAGTCGTTGATTGAAGTGTTCAGCGCGGTCATGACCGGAATCGATCCGGTCATCGCCGACTACAATCCGGACTACGTTCTTGTACAGGGCGACACTGCAACCAGTACGGCGGCTGCACTTGCCGCGTTCTTCCGGTCGGTCAGTGTCGGGCATGTCGAGGCGGGATTGCGAACCGGCAATCTCATGAGTCCATGGCCGGAGGAGGCCAATCGGCGGGTCACTGCCGTCGTTACGACGAGGCATTATGCACCGACGTTGCGTGCGCGTTCTGCCCTGCTGAAGGAGGGGTATCCGCCAGACGCCGTCATTGTCACCGGCAATACCGTGATCGACGGGCTGCTCCGTATGGCTTCAAATATCTCTCAACCAGGCGAGCTTCGCCGGTCGCTTGAAGCGAAATACTCATGGCTCGATACCTCGAAGCGGCTCATCCTCGTGACCGGACATCGGCGCGAGAGCTTTGGATCCGGGTTCCGGCAAATCTGCGAGGCATTGAAGACGATCAGTCGGCGGGACGATATTCAGATCGTGTATCCCGTCCATTTGAATCCGAACGTGCGCGGGCCGGTGTTCGACCATCTGCGCGATGCGTCGAACATCTTCCTGATCGAACCCCTGAACTATCCCGAGTTCGTCTACCTCATGACGCGCTCGTATCTCATCCTCACCGATTCCGGTGGAATTCAGGAGGAGGCACCGGCGCTTCGGAAGCCCGTGCTCGTCATGCGAGATACCAGCGAGCGGATGGAGGCCGTTGACGCCGGCGTAGCTCGCCTGGTCACCACCGACCCGGCTCGCATTGTTGCAGGCGTCGAGCGCCTGCTTGATGTACCAGCGGAGCACGAAGCCATGGCTCTCGGTGCAAATCCATTCGGTGACGGGCGAGCCAGCAAACTCATCGTGCGGGATCTTCTGAACGTCCGTCGGCCGCAACGTCCAACTGATCACATCACGAGCGTCAATGGTTTTCCGAATGCCGAGATGCATTCGCGGCCGACGCCACCGCTCTCCCAACCGGCGCACTGATCAAACGAAGCCATGGACACCAGAACCAATCAATTGGCTATTCAGGAATATGGCCAGCCGCTTGCGGAAGACTACGGTCCGCCTGCGGCGGGCCGTCCCGCTTTCGGCTTGTGGGACATCATCGACGTTCTGCGCCGCGAATGGCGGTTGCCCGTTATCGGACTGTTGATTGGGCTGGCGGTTGCCGTGGCTTCCGTTGTGGTCATGAAGGCGCCCTACAAGAGCAGTGCGCGCATCCTCATCGATCGAAGTCTGAATCGTTATCTGCAGACGAACAAGATCGTAGATCAGCCGACGATGGATGAAGTGGAGGTCGGCAGTCAGCTCTACGTACTGTCATCAGACAGGGTCCTGCTTCCGGTTATTCGCTCGCTGGGTCTGGCCAGTGATGGCGAGTTTGCCGGGCGATCTGCACTTGGCAGCGCCACAGACGGGAACTCCAGCACGGCGGAAGCCACTGCAGCCGCTGAACGAGCGGCGCTCGAATCTCTGCTGAAGCGGGTGACTGTTGCACGTGAGGATGTCGCGAACGTTATCAACGTAACGGTCGAGTCGCAGAGCGCGGAGAAGGCCGCGAAGATCGCCAACGGAATCGTGGATAGCTATCTCGCGTCCCTGCAGGACGCAAAGCTGAAATCAACGCAGAAGGTGAGCAAGTGGCTGCAGGAGCGGCTGATCGAGCTGAAGAAGCAGGTGGCCGATGCTGACAAGGCGCTGCAGGACTTCAAGACGGCAAACAATCTCAGCAGCACTGGCGCTCAGGATACCGAGCTCCTGGCAAGTCTGAATACCCAGCTGATGAATGCCAAGTTCGCGGCAGTCGAAGCAAAGGAGCGTCTCGACCGGATCAAGCGGACAGAGGCAAACGGGATTCCGTCGGCCGTGTCGACGGACGCGCTATTCAACGACAAGCGAGCGGCGGTCATCAACTTCGCGCTCAACAACAGCGAACTTGCACGTCTCCGCACGCAAAAGCGCGATCTTGCGTCTCGGCTTGCGGAGATGGAAGCTCGCGTCGGTCGCAAGCACGCGGCTGTCGTCAAGCTTCGTGCGCAGCTCAACAGCGTTGACGCCGCCATTCGGTCCGACGAGGGGCGCATTACCGATTCCTACGCCAGCGAATACGAAGTCGCCAGGGCACGACAGACTGAACTCGAAGACACCGCCGCGAAGCTTTCCGCGGAAACCGGAAGCCAGCTGCGCGAACTCGAGAGCGCTGCCGAGGCGCTGCGCAATCTCTATAGCGGATTCCTGCAAAAGCATAAGGAGATCGAGGCGGCGCAGGCGGAGACGCTTCCGGCCCAAAGTGCGCAGATCATCACGAGAGCAGTGCCGCCGCTGACCAAGAGTTCCAAGAAAACCCTCGTCGTGGCGGCAGGCAGCATTTTTCTCGGTCTGTTTCTCGGCATAGGCTCTGCCTTCGGACGCGAATGGATGGCGGATGTGTTCCGTACGCCCAAGGCCGTCGAACAGGTGACCGAGACGCGGTGCATCGGACTGCCCTTCGTCTATGCTGGTCAATTGCCAATCGAGGAGCATGTCCTTGCTGCCCCCTTCTCGCGCTTCGCGGAAGGTCTTCGCAATGTGAAGGCGATGCTCGACCGTTCGTCCGCCTCGACCGGGGGCAAAGTCATCGGCGTCGTGTCGGCAGTTTCGAAAGAGGGAAAGACTGTCGTTGCCGCCAATCTTGCCGCGCTCATATTGTCGTCCTCTGGATCGCGCACGCTGTTGATCGATGCCGACCTTCATCTCCGGAATCTCACGACTGCACTGTCCCCGGATGCGAAGGTCGGGCTTTTCGAAGCGCTGGAAGATCCGTCCCGTCTTGGCGAGTTTGTTTGCAAGCGGCCGCATTCGGGGCTGGATGTCCTGCCGAATGCCTGCGCGCTTCGGATTCCCAACGCTGCTGAACTCCTGGGCTCGCGGGAAATGGAAAACCTGCTCGCCGTCGCACGGAAGTCCTATGACTACATTGTGGTGGAGGTGGCGCCGATCATGTCGGTCGTCGATGCAAGGCTGATCGAGCGCTTCATCGACGAGTTCGTCTTCGTTGTGGAATGCGGTCAGACCAAGCGTACGAGCGTGCTCGAAGCCTTGTCGGTAACGCAGCTCATCCGTGAGCGCGTGTCGACCATTGTGCTCAACCAGATCGATCCCGTCGAGCTTAGAACCATCGAGGCAAGAAATGGCGTCAGGTCCGAAGGATATTACCGGGAGTAGACCTGTGGACGAGCTTGACAGTCGCGCTTCAAGTGTTCCGCACAGCGCCACGCCGCGCAGGTATGTGTTGATTTCGCCCTGCCGCGATGAGGGAGCCTATCTCCGCCGCACGCTGGACAGCGTGGCTGCACAGTCGGTGCCGCCAGCGCTGTGGATCGTCGTTGACGATGGATCCACCGACGAGACGCCACGGATTCTGGAAGAGTATGCGGCGCGGTTGCCTTATCTGTGCGTCGTGCGCCGCCAGGACCGCGGCCATCGGCGGGTAGGGCCCGGCGTGATTGAGGCGTTTTATGATGGTCTCGATCAAGTGTCGCTCGGCGACTTCGGCTATTTGTGCAAGCTTGATATGGATCTCGACCTGCCGCCTCGCTACTTCGAACTGCTGATGCAGCGAATGGAGGATAATCCACGTATCGGGACGACCTCAGGCAAACCCTGGTTCGTCCATCCCCAAACCGGTGATCTCGTGCCCGAGGTCTGCGGCGACGAAATGTCGGTTGGAATGACGAAGTTCTATCGGGTTGAGTGCTTCGGGCAGATCGGGGGATTCGTGCGACAGGTCATGTGGGATGGCATCGATTGCCATCGCGCCAGAATGCTGGGCTGGATCGCCGAGAGCGTCGATTCAGAGCCAATTCGATTCGTCCACCTTCGTCCGCAAGGGGCCAGCCAGAAGAGCATCTGGGCAGGCAGAATTCGTGCTGGCTTCGGTCAGTATTTCATGGGCACTTCGCCGTTTTACTATCTGGCGGTGGCGGCTTCCCGTCTTCGCGCGCACCCAATGTTCATCGGAAGCATCGCGATGCTTTGGGGTTATTTCAGCAGCTGGGCAAAGGGGTTGCCGCGCTATAACGACCCCGAGTTCAGACGTTTTCTTCGTACGTATCAGCACGCGTGCCTGAGACTGGGTAAACGAGCTGCCACGGCTCGCCTGGACGCCGAGCAAGTGGCTCGGTGGCAAGCCAGCCGGCAATCGCCGCAGGGGAGTTGAGCAGATGAAGCAACACGCGAGCCTATTGGGCGTGGAATTTGATGCGGTTACGCTCGATCAGGCGGCGCAGCGCTGTGTCGATATCTGTCTCCGCTCGAACAATTCTCACGTCGTGATGACGATCAATGCGTCGCACCTCTGCATGATACGGCGAGACGTGGCGTTGGCGCACGCATGTTCCGCGGCCGATATGACGGTGGCGGACGGTATGCCGGTGGTTTGGGCAATACGAGCGTCAGGTCAACGCATGCCTGAACGCGTGGCCGGCATCGATCTGATGGAAGGACTTTTAAGGGGGGCCGCGTCCAACGGACTTTGTGTCTATTTTCTAGGGGCGCACCAGCAAGTCGTCGAAAAGCTCGTGCGCGTCTGCGAGGCGCGCTTTCCGCAGCTGAAGATCGCTGGTTTTCGGAACGGCTACTTCGGTCCGGACGAGCACGAAATTATCGTCGATGAGATACGAGCCAGCGGCGCTCACATTCTCTTTATCGGCTTGCCGTCCCCGTTCAAGGAGGTATGGAGCGAACGCTATCGGGATCGGCTGCAAGTTCCCGTCATTCTGGGGGTCGGCGGCAGCTTCGACGTCTTGGCCGGCTTTATCAGGCGCGCTCCTCGGCTATTCCAATCGCTCGGTCTCGAGTGGTTCTGGCGCCTGATGATGGAGCCGCGCAAATTATGGCGGCGATATCTTTCCACCAACAGCGAGTTCATCTGGCTGGCGCTCCGCGAAGTAGTGGCGCGCAGGGCTTACGCCGCCCGTCCGGAGGAAGCGATCGCCGGATCGGCAAGCGTGGTGCGGAGAGACGACCGAAAAGTGGGTACGGAACGCAGGGTAGCTGATCGGCGAATTCTTGTCCGGCGAAGGAGCAGCGTGCGGGATTCGCAGCTTCCGATACCCGATCGCCGGCGCGGCATAGAGCGGCGTATCTCAGAGCGTCGGGCACGGTCGGCTAATGCCCTCAAGGGTATCGAGGTGAGCGCCTGATGTATCGGCTGACCAACCTGGATCATTGATCCACGCAGGCAGCTCAGCGATTAGCTTCATGGCGCAAGCGCGGGAAGCATCAAAGTGATTAAACCGCCAAGCAGCACCGATTCCTTCGGGTACGATAACGCAGACCAACCCATCGTCGTTAAGCTAAAGCCTGATGTGTACGTATTTGGGTATGAGTTCTGCCACGTTCTGCAAACGCTGATCAAACACGGCTGCGTGCCCGCTGAGCTCATCTATGAGGACGGAGGGGCGCTCATCCTTATTTTTGATCCCAATGAGAAGAAAACGGAACTATGGTCAGGATGGTGGAGGTGCGACAAACCCGACATTTACTCCATCATTGAACCAGAGCATCGCGGGCTCGTGAATCAAATATTCGAAACCGCAGGCGCCTTCATGGAGTTCTCCAATGCTCGATCTCCTCAGATTGAGCTGATCCCAGGCCAGATCCAAAAGATTCAAAGATCGGAGGCTGCGGTTTTCCGCGGGGACGCTCCCCTTCGTCCTCGACCTCTATAAAGCGCTGCTTCCGCACAGCGCGCATTGGAAGCATTTTTCTGAGTGTTGGGAATGGCGGCAGCGCTCCCCCGCCACCACGGGCTACGAATTTCGCCACGCCAAGCGTCAATCCTCCACCGTTGTACAATCCGGACAGCAGCGGCGGCTCAGAAATTTGAGGTTGAAGCAAGCCGAGGCGGAGCACCGCTGTCGGTCAATTTCGAACAGCCTGTTGTGACCCTCGCTACGGCTCAGCCGGATAGGCCGGCCTTGCGCAAGCCGTCGAGGAAGTGCTCGCGTTCGGCAGAAATTCTGTACCTTTCTGCCCGTGCTCGAACGAGATCGAGGGTGTTCGCTGGCGGCGTTGCGCCGTTCGCGCTCATTTCTCGACAACGTTCCGTGACGAACGCTTCGGCTTCGGATCGCGCTTCGCTGTGCCGACCCATCTGCGCATAGCAGGCAGCAAGCAGACTGTGCGACCAGCGGTCGGGGGATCGCGCCTCCATCAGCGTCTTGACTGCTTCATCGTACTGGCGCCCCGAATAGAGCGCGAGCGCGTGGTACCAGTGGTACAGATTGGGCGGGAAGGGATTCAGTCGTTTGGCCGCACCGATCCAAGTGAGGGCCTCTCGCCACCGTCCCCAGTAGACCAGAATGTTCGCGAAAACGGCGGCGACGTCGGCGTCGTTTGGATTGAGCGCGAGAGCTCGGCTGAAATGGATTTCGGCCTTGGCGTCCTCGCGACGGAGGAACAGCAATTGCGCAAAGACGCCATGGGCCCAGGCGTCGCCGCCGTCGATGTCGAGCGCGGTCTCGATCTCGCTCAGCGCGTCGTCGAGCTTCGCCGTACCGGGCGATTCGAGAAACACGTCGCAGACGATCGTCCAGGCAATGTTGACGTGAGCGCGGGCATATTGCGGATCGAGCGCGACGGCGTCCCGGAAAAACTGCCTGGCTTCCGCCATGCCCTTCACCGTCAATTGACGCCACCGCTCGTTGCCCAGCAGAACTAGGTCATAGGCGGTGATGCTCGGGGTCGGCTTGCGTCTGGCGATCTCGCGGCCGGCGTCCTCGAGCCGGCCCGGAAGGGCTGCGACGATTGCGCGGACGATCTCGTCCTGCAGGGCGAAGACGTCCTCGAGTTCGCGGTCGTAGCGCTCGGTCCAGAGATTGTAACCGCTGGCGCCATCGAGAAGCTGGACGGTCACCCGCATCCGGCTGCCGATCTTGCGCACGCTTCCTTCGGCCACGTACCTGACGCCGAGTTCGCGGCCGACCTGCTTGATCTCGGGCGTCTTGCCCTTGTAGGCGAAGCTGGAGTGGCGGGCGACAACGAACAGCGAGCGGAAGCGCGACAGTTCGGCGATGATGTCTGCCGTGATTCCGTCGGAAAAATATTCCTGCGCGGGATCGCAGCTGAGATTCGAGAACGGCAGCACCGCAAGCGACGGCCCATCCGGCACCGTCGGTGCCGGCGAGGTGGGCAGGCTGGCGCCGGATTCGGCGGCGACCAGTGGCCCGACATAGCGGTAGCCGCGGCGCGGCAGGGTCTCGATCCAGGTCGCGCCGCCCTCGACGTCGGCAAATACCCGCCGCAGAGCGGCGATCTGCACCGTCAGGTTGCTCTCCTCGATCGCAAGCCCCGGCCACGCCGCCTGCATCAATGCGTCCTTGGAAACCGGCGTTCCGGCCTGCTCGACAAGCAGGCGAAGCAGCGTCACCGCGCGCCGCCCGAGCACGACCGGTTCGGACTCTCGAAACAACATCACGGCTTCCGCGTCGAGGCGGTAGGGGCCGAATTCGTGGATCGTCGCCATGGTTCGGGAGACTACATTTTTTGCATCTTTTTCGGAACAGATTCAGGACCTCAGGGAATCCGGCGACCCGCCCCGGTGCCGCTGACGCGCAGCTTTGCGCGGCCGATTTCCGCTTTCGCCTCGATCCACCTCGCACGGCACCTCCGCCAGCCGTTCGCGCCGCCGCGGCCAGGCGACAGCCGCTTGACAATGTAAGTAAGAATATTATTACAAACTGCAGTTTTCGGAGAACGCGTTCATGCTGCAGACCAAGCGAAGCTATAGCGGAATGGTGACCGCGCCGCATCACCTTGCCGCTCAGGCCGGGCTCGCCGTCCTCTCCGAAGGCGGCAATGCGGTCGAGGCGATGATTGCGTCCGCCGCCACGATCGCGGTGGTCTATCCCCATATGAACGGCCTCGGCGGCGACAGCTTCTGGCTGGTCGGCCGGGCGGGCTCTGCACCTGTCGGAATCCAGGCGTGCGGACGGTCGGCGAAGGCCGCCAGCCGCGCCTGGTATCGCGAGCATGGCTGCAGCACCATCCCAAGCCGCGGACCGCTCGCGGCACTCACCGCCGCCGGGACCGTCGATGGCTGGCAGAAGGCCTATGAGCTCAGCCGCGATCGCCATGGGGGGCGCATGCCGCTGGCGCGGCTGCTCGAACCTGCGATCGGCTATGCCGCCGATGGCGTCGCCGTGACCCAGACCCTGCACGACAACACCACGAAGAAGCGCGCTGAACTGCAGGATGTGCCTGGCTTTGCCGAGGTCTATCTGCCGCAGGGCAATCCGCTTGCAGTCGGCGCACGGTTGCGGCAGCCGCGCGTCGCGGCCACGTTGCGGCAGCTGGCGCAAGCCGGCCTTTCCGATTTCTATCGCGGCGACCTGGCGCGTTCGATGGCCGCTGATCTCGAACGGCTCGGCAGCCCGCTCCACCTATCCGATCTGGAGCAGCATCAAGCCGCGCTGGTGACACCGCTGTCGGTCGATGTGGCCGGGCACAAGGTATTCAATATGCCGCCGCCGACGCAGGGCCTGGCCTCGCTGTTGATTCCTGCGCTCTATGCCCGGCGCATGGCGAAGGAGGCGGACGGGGTCGATCATCTGCACCGGCTGGTCGAGAGCACGAAGGCGTCGTTCCGCATCCGCAATCGCTACGTGACCGATCCCGACTACATGGCGCGGTCGGCGGCCGAGTTTCTCACCGACGAGTCCATTGCGGCGCTCGAAAAGACCGTCGCCGTCGATCATGCAGCGCGCTGGCCTGACCCGCCGGCCCAGGGCGATACGGTCTGGCTCGCTGCGACCGACCGGAACGGCCTTAGCGTCAGCTTCATTCAGAGCATCTATTGGGAGTTCGGCTCGGGCGTCATCCTGCCCCAAAGCGGGGTCACCTGGCAGAACCGTGGGACGAGCTTCGGTCTCGCCGAGACCGATATCAACCGCCTGGAACCTGGGCGGCTGCCGTTCCACACCATTCAGCCCGCAATGGCTGAACTCAGCGACGGCCGGCTGTTGTCCTACGGCACGATGGGCGGCGAAGGGCAGCCGCAAACCCAGGCGGCGATCTTCACCCGCTACGCGTTGCACGGTCAGGACCTTCAGTCGACAGTGACCGCGCCGCGCTGGCTGCTCGGTCGCACATGGGGCGAGGAGAACAACAATCTCAAGATCGAATCGCGTTTCGATCCTGCCGTCGTCGACGCGCTGCGGGCGCTCGGCCACGACATCCAGGTGGTCGGTGCGTTCGAGGAATTCATGGGCCACGCCGGCGCAATCGTCTGGCACCCGGACGGACTGCTCGAGGGCGCCAGCGATCCCCGCAGCGACGGCGTTGTCGCCGCCCGGTGAAGCGAGCACCTAGCGCTCACCCGCAGGCTGTTCGGAATTTGCCGCGCGTGAGCTAGCGTGCGGCGCCCGCCGGTGTTCTGGCTGCGGACGGTTTCCGTTTTCCCTCGCTTGCGTCCGCCGTCGCCGTCAACCAGGTCATGATCACGTCAAGCGCGTGATGGCGACGCTTCTCCAGCCAGTCGGGCTCTCCCAGATCCTTGTCGAACATCGCCGACAGCGTGTAGCGGTTGGAGACATGAAAATAGCTCATGGCCGTGATCGTGACGTAGAGCTGAACCGGATCGACGTCGCTGCGGAACAGCCCGACCGCAAGGCCCCGGCGAAGGATATTTTCGATGCTCGCGACCAAGGGCAGCGTGAGGTCGGCGATCTTGCGCGATTTGCGCAGGTTACGCCCACGCTGCAGGTTCTCATTGTTGATCAGGGCAATATAGTTCTGGTGCGCTCCGAAAAAGGTGAACGTGAAGTTGATCAGCTCGCGCATGGCCGCGACCGGATCGAGGTCGTCGAGCTTGAGTTGCTGTTCGGCCGCGCGGATCTCGGTGTAGACGTGTTCGAGCACGGCGAGATAAAGGCCGTTCTTGTCGCCGAAATAGGCGTACAGCAACCGCATGTTGGCTTTGGCGCGCTTCGCGATGGCTTCAACCCGAGCTCCGCCAATGCCGTTGCGGCAGAACTCGAACGTCGCCGCCTGCAGGATCGCTTCCTTGGTCAACGCGGAATCGCGTGCCCGTCTGCCGCGTGTGGCGCTGCGGGCCGGGTTGGTCGATGCTGTCGTTTCAGTCACGGGACAAGCTTTTCTCAGGTTGTACGAGCCCAGCGCGGACAATATGCCCCCGCCCATCATGTTCAACGGGATGCGGGGCCCTGCCGTGCAGGCTCGCGGGATTGAGATCGCTATTGCGGTGGCTCGTCAAGGGGTAACCTTCCCGATGTTCCGGTCTCCACATCCACATCAACGCGCCGACGTCACGACCGTGCCGCCATGCGCGACGAGGCGCCCATTCTTGTAGACGTCGCGCGGCCTGGGCCGGGCCACCACGGCCTCTTGCACGTGCTGCGCGTCGATCACGACGAAGTCCGCCGCCGCGCCCTCGGCCACCCCATAGTCCGGGAGGCCGAGTGCTTGCGCGGCGTTGGTGGTCACCATGTTGAAGGCCGCCGCCAGGTCGGCATCGGTGCTGAAGCCGGAGCGGTAGCCGACGATCATGGCGCGCTCCAGGAGGTCGCCGTCGCCGTAGGGCCACCAGGAATCGCGGATGTTGTCATTGCCAGCGAACACATTGACACCGGCATCGCGCAGCAGCAACACCGGCGGAAACGCATGCGCTCCGGGCGCGTTGGTCAAAATCGCGACTCCGGCCTCGGCGAGCAACTGCGCGGTGCGCTGAACCACGTCTCGCGGCACCTCGCCGAGCGCATAGGCATGGCTGATCGTGACCTTGCCGCCGAGCCCGAGAGTCTTCGTCCGGCGTGCAATGTTCTCGATCTCGAAGATACCGAGCAAGCCGCCGTCATGCAGGTGAATGTCGATGCCGACCCCGTGTCGGTCGGCAATGCCGAAGACGACGTCGAGATGCCCGTCGATGTCGGCATCGTAACCCGCCGGATCGAGACCGCCGACCAGGTCCGCGCCGGCGCGAACCGCCTCGTCGAGCAGTCCGGCCACGCCCGGCGACGTCACGATGCCGCTTTGCGGAAAGGCGACGATCTGGACCGACACCTTGTCGCGGTGCGCGTCGCGCGCCGCCATGACCTGTTCGAGATTGCGCAACCCGACCTGAAGGTCGATATCGACGTGGCTCCGCATCCGGGTCGTGCCGTGCGCGACGCAGAGGTCGATCAGCGCCGCCGCCCGCACCGCAATCGGCCTGGCGCCGGCAAACGCCTCCTTTTCGAACTTGACGCGCTCGCGCACGCTGAAACCGGCGGTGCAGGGGCGGTGGGACTTCCAATCGTCGCCGACGAAGCCCTTGTCGAGATGGATATGACCATCGACCAGCCCCGGCAACACCAGGCGTCCGGCCAGATCAAGGGTTTCGCCGGCCGCGACCGGCGATTGCGACGCGATCGAGGTGATGCGGCCATCGCGCACGGCGATATCGACGGTGCGCCCATCGACCAATCGGGCGTTTCGAAACAGCGTGTCGGAGTGCTCACTGGTCGTCTCCGGTTCGTTGCAACGGCGAGGCGATCGGGGTCCGATTTGTTTTCATCATGTTGGGACGATGCCATCGGGCAGCGCGCGAGAGAACGCGGCTATGCCTCCCGCGGTAGTGATCCAGATCTCGTCACGCCGCGCCAGGATCGTCTGCAGGGCGCGGCGCAACGGACGCAGGCGGTGCGGCTGGCCGACCAGATAGGGGTGCAACGCAATTCCCATGACGAGCGACTGCCTTCTCGATTGTGCCAGCATCTCCTCGAACGTGTCGGTGATCATGGCGGCGAACTGCTCGCCGGAGTCCTTGCGACCGACGATCGAGGGGATATCGTTCAACTCCTGCGGATATGGCACTGAAAGGATGCGGCCGCCGTTCCGCGTCGAGAACCACACCGGCTGATCGTCCATGCACCAGTCGAGCAGGTACTCGTAGCCTGCTTCGGCCAGCAGATCGGGCGTGACCCGTGATTGCGAAATCCAGGGCCCCAGCCAGCCGCGCGGCTGGCACCCTTCGGCGCGCGCGATGACATCGGTCGCTTCCGCGATCAATTGCCGCTCCTGGTCGGGCGCAAGCACACCCTGGCGCTCGGAATTGGTGCGGCCGTGACCGACAATTTCGTCGCCGCGGGCGCGAAATGCCTTCATGACGTCAGGGCAGTAGTGATAGATGCTGCTGTTCGCGAGCACCGACAGCGGCAGTTCCAACTCATCGAACAGCTCGATCAGGCGCCACACGCCGACGCGGTTGCCATAGTCGCGCCAAGCGTAGTTGAGGACGTCCGGATGCGGACCGCCGGGGCAGAGGTCGGCACCGAGCCCGTCGCCGAATGCGAAATGCTCGAGGTTGAGACCGACATAGACGGCAAGCCGCCGTCCTTCCGGCCAATTGAAATCCGGACGTTGCCCGATCGCGCTGTAGCGATAGCGGCCGTGAGCGGCGAGGACCGGTCCGACAGAATCCGAGCGCAGCACGGCTTCCCCGCGCGACAGGCGGTCGCCATCTTCCGCGATCGAGATCAACACGTCGCGGGCCTCGACAATCCTTGGGTCCATCGGAAATTTTCCCCGCGCAGTTGATCGCTCGCTTGACATCGGAATATTTTTGAAGAAAGTTTTTACTTCCGTCAAGTCGCGCATAAGCGGCAGCGGAGGAACTGGCGGCTTCGATGCCGAGGCTGCCATCAGCGGAGGAACACCGAAGATGAACTTCAGGAGCATAGTTTCGTCCGGACCTGCGCGTCGTTGGCCGGCTTGGCACGCCGCAGCGACGATCCTGCTGGCCGCGTTGCCGTTCGCGTCTGGCGTGCGCGCGGCCGAACCGATCAAGATCGGGCTGGTGACCGCCCTGTCGGGACAGTCGGCGCGCGCCGGCGAGGCGCTGACCCGCGGAGCGACGATCGCCATCGAGGAAATCAATGCGAAGGGCGGCGTGCTTGGACGTCCGCTCGAGCTCGTCCGCCGCGACGACGAGAGCAATCCGGCCAAAGGGCTGATGGCCGCGCGCGAGCTGATTCAGCGCGAGAAGGTCGCGGTCCTGGTCGGCGGCCTCGACACGCCGGTCGAGCTTGCCATCGTGCCGTTCGTCAACAACGTCAAGGTGCCGTTCGTCGTGCCGTGGGCCGCCGGGACCAACATCACGCGGAACGGCGCGCCGTCCAACTACGTGTTCCGCGTCTCGGCCATGGACGATGAGGTCGACAAGGCGATCGTCCAGTTCTCGCGCAAGACCTACAGTGCGAAAAAGCCCGGGCTCATCCTGGTCAACAATCCCTGGGGCGAGTCGAACGAGCATGGCCTGAAGGCGGCATTGAAGGCCGCAGGAATTGAGCCTGCCGGCGTCGAGAAGTTCGAAGGCAACGACGTCGATGTCGTTTCCCAGCTGTCGCGGCTGAAGCAGGCGGGCGCCGATACGCTCTACCTGGTCGGCAATGTCGGACCGTCCTCCCAGGTGGTGAAATCGCTCGACCGCATGGGCTGGGCGCCGCCGATCGTTTCGCATTGGGGGCCGGCCGGCGGCCGCTTCACCGAGCTCGCCGGGCCGAGTGCGGAGAACGTGATTTTCGTCCAGACCTACAGCTTCTTCGGGAACCTGTCGCCGGTCGGCAAGCGGGTGATGTCGGCCTTGCAGGCGAAGTATTCGGACATCAAGGGTCCTGCGGACGTGACGCCGGCGGTTGGCGTCGCCAACGCCTACGATTCCATCCTGGTCATTGCCCGAGCAATCGAAAAGGCCGGTGGCACCGAACCGACCGCCGTCCGTGACGGTTTCTACGCCATCGACCGCGTGGACGGCTTGATCAAGACCTACGAGAAGCCGTTCGCGCAGGACAAGCACGATGCGCTGACGGCGGGGGACTACATCTGGGCGCGGTTCGAGGACAACCACATCATGCCGTTCGCGCGGAACTGACCGCGCGAGATCGTCCGACAAACAAGCAGGGTAGTCATCGATGTCATTTCTTCCCGCGGTGATAACAGGACTGGCGCTCGGGAGCATGTACGGGCTGCTTGCGCTTGGCTTCCACGTCACCTACGCCGTCTCCGGCACGGTCAATTTCTCCCAGGGCAGCTCGATGACCCTGGGAGCCGTTGCCGGATACTTCTTCCTCGTGCTGTGGGGATGGCCGGCCGCGGCCGGCATTCCCGCCGTTCTGCTCGTCTGCGCGGTCTATGGCCTGCTGATTGAGCGCTTTGCCGTCCGGCCGTTCGTGCAGCGCGGCTCCGACAACTGGCTGATGGCAACCGTTGCGGTTGGCATCATCGTCGACAACCTGATGATGTTCGTCTTCGGCAAGGAGCCGCGCAGCTTTCCTTCCGTCCTGGCGGCCAAGCCGATCCAGATCGTCGAGGGCGCGGGGGTCTATCCGTTGCAGCTCCTGATCCCCGTGGTCGGATTGCTGCTCGCGCTGGCACTTCATCTGCTCAGTCGCCGGACGCGCCACGGCGTCGCCATGCTCGCGGTGGTCCAGAACCCGAACGCCGCCCGGCTGATGGGCATCAACGTCAGCGGCGCCATCGCGGCAAGCTACGCGGTCTCGGCGATGCTGGCCGGGGTTGCGGCGCTGCTGATCGCTCCCCTGTTCAACGTGTCCTCCGAAATGGGCACGCTGTTCGGCATCAAGGCCTTCGCGGCGGCGATCATCGGCGGCCTCGGCAGCGCCTGGGGCGTGATGCTGGCCGGGCTCTGTCTCGGCCTGATCGAGGTGTTCGCGACCAATTACCTGGGATCAGTCTACACCCAGATCATCACATTCGCCTCGGTGATCGCGATCCTTGTCGTCCTCCCCCATGGGCTGCTCGGCCGAGCCGGAGTGAAAAAGGTATGACCTCTCGCGTCTCTATTCTCGCCGCCGTCGCGGCACTCGCGGCCGCTATCCTCTATGCTGCCGTCGCCGACAGCTACGGCGTGTTCCTGGCCGCGACCATCTCGCTGACGGCGATCGCCTGTATCGGCCTCAACGTGCTGCTCGGTCTGGCGGGGCAGATCTCGCTCGGCCACATCGGCTTCATGGCGATCGGGGCCTATACGACCGTGCTCCTGATGGAGAAGGCGGGGTGGCCTTATCTGGCGGCGACGGTTGCCGCGATTGCTCTTGTCAGCGTCGTCGGTGGTCTGCTCGCCATGCCGGCCTTGCGCGTGCGAGGTCCATATCTCGCGATGGTGACGATCGCCTTCGGCTTCATCGTCGAGCACGGCACGATCGAGTGGCGCGACCTCACGGGCGGCGGCAACGGCCTGATCCTGACCGCGCCGCCGGAAGTGTTCGGCTTTCCGCTGTCGGAGCGGCATTTGGCGATCGCGGGCATCGTGCTGGTGTTCGCCGGCCTCATCCTGTTCGAGCGCCTGAAGCGGAGCGGCTGGGGCTACGCCATGCGTGCCGCCCGCGACACCGAGGTTGCGACGCGCTCGATCGGCATTGATCTCGTGCGGGTCCGCACCGTGGCGTTCATCATCTCGGCCGCAGCGATGGCTTTGGCGGGGGCGCTGTTTGCGCCCCTGCAGGGCTATATCAGCCCGAGTTCGTTCCCCTTTCTGCAGTCGATCCTGCTGCTGTTCGGCGTCATGGTCGGCGGCGCCGGCTCGGCGCTGGGGCCGGTGATCGGGGCGGCGCTCGTCGTGCTGCTGCCAGAAATGCTGTCCGATCTCGCGGAGTATCGTCTGCTTGCCTTTGGCGTGCTGCTTTTCGCCGTGCTGCGGCTCGCGCCCTCAGGCATCATGGGGCTGCTCGAGCAATTCGCGGCAAGGTTCCTGCCGACGGGATCGAAGGCCGATACGGGCGCAATGGGCGCCGAGCCGGTCGCCGACCTCGGCATCGGGACCAGCAGCGCGTCGCGTCTTGACGTCGCAAACCTCTCGATCTCGTTCGGCGGTGTCCGCGCCGTGCAGGACGTCTCGTTCACCGCCGAACCCGGCACGGTGACCAGCGTCATCGGCCCCAATGGTGCGGGCAAAACCAGCGCGCTGAATCTGCTTTGCGGCTTCTACCGTCCGAAATCCGGCACCGTGAAGCTTGGCGACCGCGACGTCACCGGTTTGCCGTCGCACCAGCTTGCGCGTGTCGGAGTGGCGCGAACGTTCCAGACGACGCAGCTCTTCGGTTCGCTCTCGATCATCGAGAACGTCCTGCTGGCGGCGACGGCCGGCAAGCTCGGTAACATCGTGTCGGCGCTGCACAATGACGCGCAGGAGCGCCTTGCGCGGTCGCTGTTGCGCTTTGCGGGTGTCGACGGCGATTTGAGCAGACGCGCGGACGCGCTGCCCCATGGCGAGAAGCGACTGGTCGAGATCGCGAGGGCGCTCGCCTTGCGTCCGAAGGTTCTGCTGCTCGACGAGCCGGCCGCGGGTCTTTCGAAGGGCGACAAGCAGCGGCTGACGGTTCTGCTCCGTCGCATCGCGGAGACCGGGATCGCGGTCATCATCGTCGAGCACGACATGCCGATGATCATGTCGCTGAGCGACCTCATCGTCGTTCTCGATGGCGGCAAGCGCATCGCGATCGGCGATGCGGCGGCGATCCGCAACGATCCGCTGGTCCGCAAGGCCTATCTCGGCGACGCGCCGTCGGGTGAGCGGCGCCGCGCGCCGCGCCCGGCGAAACAAGGCACGGCGCTCGAAGTCCGCACGCTCGATGCCTTCTATGGCCTGTCGCGGGCGCTCGGTGGGGTCGACCTTGCCGTCGCCCCCGGCGAGGCCATCGCCGTACTCGGTGCCAATGGAGCGGGCAAAACCACCCTGATGCGCTCGATTGCCGGTCTCGAACCACCGCGGTCGGTCGGCGAGATCCGGCTGTCCGGCGCCCGCGTCGACAAGATGCCGGCGCATATCCGCGCCAGGGCCGGCATCGTGCTGGTACCCGAAGGACGGCAGGTGTTTCCCGAGCTGACGGTGCGGCAGAACTTGCAGCTCGGCGCTTTCGCACGCAAGGGTCTCGATCTCGACGCGGAGATCGACGCGATGTTTGCCCGCTTTCCGCGCCTGAAGGAGCGCATCAACCATCGCGCGGGCCTCTTGTCGGGCGGCGAGCAGCAGATGCTCGCAGTCGCGCGCGGGCTTCTGACCGCGCCCAAGGTCTTCATGCTTGACGAGCCGTCGCTTGGGCTGGCGCCCCTTGTCGTCGACGAGCTGTTCGCCTCGTTCGAGCAGCTTCGCGTCGAGGGGATGACCCTGATCGTGGTTGACCAGATGGCCGGGCAAGCCCTTGCGCTTGCCGACAGGGCCTATCTGCTCGAGACCGGCGCCATCCTGAAGAGCGGCGCAGCCGAAATCATCGCGGAGGATCCCTCGCTTGAAGCCGCCTATCTCGGCGGAGAGGCCCACGGGAGTAGCGTGCCGCGAACCGCAGTGCTCGCGTCCTGACGCCATGGTTGCGCAGCGGGAGATCGGTGTGATGCGGCCAGGCAATACGTTTCGCGACCTGCCCGGCGCGCCCGTGTCTGAACGATTCGATGGCGGTGCCGTAATCGAGGTCGGCGTGCTTGCGCGCCGCGCGCTGCGCAGCGGACGGCGCGGCCGTATTGCGGCGGTGTTCGAGCGCAGCCTTTATGCGGTGCTCGACGATTGCTGGATCTGCATCGGTGTCAAAGACCTCGGCTCCGGCCCGCTGCATCTTCTGTGCACCGGGATCGAGCCGCGGCTGCTCATTCCCGGACAAGAGGTTGCGATCGTCGACACGATGCTGCTCGTCGACGGTATGCGGTTTGCCGGCTTCGAGACGGCCTCCGTATGGGCGCCGCCGCCTTCGCCGGAATGGACGCTCGATAGTTTGCGGGCAGGGCTTGCGATGGTCGATCAGGTCTGGCGTCACTTGCCGGTCGAGCAGGGGCTGGCCGCCTCGGGTGGCGCGGAGCCGCCCACAAGGCCGTCGCGGGTGCTCGCTGCCGCGGCGCCGGGGCTCGCCGCGCTCAAGCGATTGATCGAGGCCGGGCTTCGCGGAGAGCGATGCGTACCGCGTGACTACCCGGAGATCGTCGAATTGATCGGACTTGGTCCCGGGCTCACGCCATCCGGCGACGACCTGATCGGCGGCGCGCTGGTCGCGCTCGCCGGCCTCGGCCGTCTCGCGACGCGCGACGCGCTGTGGAAGACCTGTCGCGCGCATCTCGGCCGCACCAATGAGATCAGTGCCGCCCACCTGCAAAGTGCCGTGCTCGGCTTCGCGGCGGCGGCGCTGCACGAAGCCATCGACGCGACGATTGGCGGGCGGGTCGATCGTATCAAGTCCGCGGTCGCGGTGCTGTCGAGCATCGGGCAAAGCTCCGGACTGGATGCGTTTGCAGGTGCGTTGATGGTGCTGCGCGCGATCGAGTGCCGGCTGCTCAACGACAGCGCGCTGCATCATGCCGGCCTCACCGGCAACGGCCCGCCGACGCGATCAATCGCAGGGCCTAGACGATCATGCGCCGCGACGGGAATTGGACGACAGGTCGCGCGTGTTTGACAAAGTAAAAATTTTCTTACTAAGATCGATGCATCGGATATCGGGAGGCCGCAAGTGGTGACCAAGCAGGAAGGGACGCCGAGCGGGCGTTTGTTGATGAGCAAGCCGAGCGTGGTGAACGTCGGGCTGGCGGGCTTTGTGAAGGACTTGCGGGACTGCGATATCGAGGTCGTGCAGGTCGACTGGACGCCTCCTGCCGACGGCGATCCCAAAATGGCGGCACTGCTCGCCAAGCTCGGTACGTGAGAGCGCGGCCATGAAGCTGATCGAAGACGCCAACAAGCAGGCGCTGGCCCGCATCCTCGAGGGTGAGCCCAGGCTGATCGATATCGTTCCGGCACGCGACGTGCTGGAAGGGTTGAAGGAACGCATGATCCTTCATGCCGGGCCGCCGATCACCTGGGACCGAATGTGCGGTCCGATGCGTGGCGCGGTGGCAGGCGCCATCGTGTTCGAAGGCTGGGCTCCGGATCTTGAAGCCGCCTTCGAACTCGCGGCCGGCGGCGGCGTCGCCTTCCACCCCAACCATCATTTCGGCGCGGTCGGTCCGATGACCGGCATGACCACGGTCTCCATGCCGGTGTTCGTCGTCGAGAACGTCAAATATGGCAACCGCGCCTACTGCGCCATCAACGAGGGCCTTGGCAAGGTTATGCGCTTCGGCGGCAATGACGATAGCGTGCTGGCCCGCCTCGGCTGGCTGCGTGACGTATTCGGGCCGGTGCTGGCCAGGGCGATCCGCGCGCATGGCGGGATCGATCTGAAGGCGATCATCGCGCGCGGGCTCTCAATGGGCGATGAAATGCACCAGCGCAACCTGGCCTGCTCCAGCGTGTTCCTGCGCGAGATCGGGTCCGCGCTGGCGCGCACCTCTAACGACAACGAGGTTCTCGCAAGCTGCATTGGCTTCATCGCACAGAACGATCAGTTCTTTCTCAACATCGCGATGGCGATGGGCAAGGCGCTGACCGATCCCGCCAACGGCATTCGCGGTTCGACGGTGGTAACCGCGATGGGCCGCAATGGAACCGACTTCGGGGTCCGCGTCAGCGGATTGGGCGATCGCTGGTTCACGGCGCCGGTGGAGATGCCGGAAGGGCTCTACTTCCCGGGCTATTCGCGCAAGGATGCCAATCCCGACATGGGCGACTCCGCGATTGTCGAGACGGTCGGGCTTGGTGGCTTCGCGATGGCGGCAGCTCCGGCGGTTGCCGGTTTCATCGGCGCCGGGGCGCCGTCGTCGGCGGGCAATTTCACGCGAGCAATGAGTGAAATCACTGTCGGGCAGAATCCGGAATGGACGATCCCCGCGCTCGACTTTGCCGGCGTGCCGACCGGCATCGACGTCCGTTTGGTGGTGGAGACCGGCCTCGCACCGGTCATCAACACCGGCATCGCGCATCGCGAGCCCGGCATCGGCCAGGTCGGCGCCGGCGTGGTGCGGGCGCCGATGGCCTGCTTCCGGCAGGCCGTCCTCGCCATTGCGGAAGATCTGGGGGTGTCATGAGCGCGTTTGTCCTGAACGAAATTCGCAAGGGCTTCTATCTCGACTCGGTGGCGTTGATGCGGTTGTCGCGCGAGATCGCGTCGGCAGCGGGCGTCGTCGAAGCCGCGCTGATGATGGGCACGCCGTCCAACCAGGCGATCCTGCGCAACGCCGGATTGCTCGACGGCGCGGTGATCGCCCAGGGCAATGATCTGATTCTCGCGATCAAGGCCGAGAGCGAAGCGGCGGCGAGCGCCGCGCTTGCCGAAGCGCAAAAGGCGCTCGATCGCCCCAAGACGAGCAGCACCGGCGAAGCAGCGTGGCGGCCGCGCAGCATTGCCGCGGCCGTCAAGGCCGCACCCGCCGCCAACCTCGCCCTGATCTCCGTTCCCGGCGAGTTCGCCGCGGCGGAAGCGCGCAAGGCGCTGAACCGCGGACTTCATGTCCTGATGTTCAGCGACAATGTCTCGATTGCGGATGAATTGTCGCTGAAGCAGCAGGCGCGCGAAGCGGGCCTCTTGATGATGGGGCCGGACTGCGGCACGGCGGTCATCGGCGGCGCGCCGCTCGCCTTCGCCAACCGACTGAAGCGCGGCAGGATTGGGATCATCGGCGCATCCGGGACCGGGACGCAGGAGGTGTCGTGCCTGCTGTCCGAGGCGGGCGAAGGCATTTCCCACGCTATCGGCGTCGGCGGACGGGATTTGAAGAAGGAGATCGGCGGCATCACGACATTGATGGCGATCGACGCCCTTGATGCCGATCCCGAGACCGATCGCGTCGTGCTCATCTCCAAGCCGCCGCATCCGGACGTCGCCCGGGCCGTGCTCGGCCGGATCGGAAACAGCTCGAAGCCCTACACGGTGTGCTTCATCGGCGCCGCCTCGGCGGATCTGCCGTCAAATGCACGCTTTGCCGGTACGTTGAGGGAAGCGGCCGAGAAAACCCTCGGCAACGGCCGGAGCATTGGCGGCAAGTTCGACGCCGCCGCCGTGGCTGCGCGTTTGCCGCAGCGACGCAAGGCGGCGCAGCGCATCGAAGGGCTGTTCGCCGGCGGCACCCTCTGTGCCGAGGCTCAGGTGATCCTTGCCGCGGGCGGTCGCAAGGTGGCATCGAATGCCGCCATTCCCGGCGTCCCGCATTTCAGCGACCCGGAGGCGCAGGGGAGGGACCGCATCGTCGACCTCGGGGCTGACGAATATACCCAGGGCCGGCCGCATCCGATGATCGATCCCTCGGTGCGCGACGATGCCTTGCGGGCGGCGCTGGTCGATCCCGCAGTCGCCGTCATCCTGCTCGATCTCGTGATCGGATACGGCGCACATGACAATCCGGCAGCGCATCTTGCGGCTGTCGTGGCGGGCCACGCGGATGACGCGCCGGTCCTGGTTGCGTCGGTGACGGGGACCGAGCTCGATCGCCAGGTGCGTTCGGCGCAGATCAGGCTGCTCGAGGACGCCGGCATCGTGGTGGCGCCGTCGAATGCCCAGGCCTGCGACCTTGCTCTCGCTTTTTCCGTCAACGACGTCAGGATGCCGCGCTATGCGAACACTCAATGAGGTCCCGCGCCGTCTCGTGATCGCGATCGGCGGCAATGCCGTCCACCCCGAAGACATCAGCGGCACCTCGGACGAGCAGAAGGCCGTCGCCCAGCATACGGCCGAGGCGCTGCTGCCGCTCGCCGAACTCGACAACGAACTGGTGATCACCCACGGCAACGGGCCGGTGGTGGGCAAGATCATGATGCGCCAGATGCTGACGATGAGCCGGATCCCGCCGATGTCGATGGACATCTGCGTCGCGCACAGCCAAGGTGGCATCGGCTATCTTCTGATGCAGGCGATTGAGAACGTCTTGCGCGCGCATGGCAACGGCCGGCACGTCGCCAGCCTGCTGACCCAGGTCGAGGTCGACGCCAACGATCCCGCCTTCGCCAATCCGACCAAGTTCGTCGGACCGTTTTTCACCGAGCAGGAAGCCCAGCGCATCAGCGCCGAGTTGAACTGGAAAATGCGCGAGGACTCCGGGCGTGGCTGGCGCCATGTCGTGCCGTCTCCGAAACCGAAACATGTCTGCGACATTTCGCTGGTCGACGCGCTGGTCAAGCGCGGCACGATCGTCATCGCAGGCGGCGGCGGCGGTATGCCCGTGATCCGCGACGAGCGGGGCGTGCGCACCGGCGTGCCGGCAGTGATCGACAAGGACCTGACCTCGGCCCATATCGCCAACGTGCTTGGCATCGAGGAACTGCTGATCCTGACCGCGGTGCCCCGCGTCGCGATCAATTTCGGCAAGCCCAACAAGAGGGAGCTGGATCAGGTCAGCCTGGCGGAGATCAAGGCCTATCATCGCGAGGGCCATTTTCCGCCGGGAAGCATGGGGCCCAAGGTCGATGCCGCCATCCGCTTTCTCGAAGGTGGTGGCAAGCGCGCGATCATCAGCCATCTTAATTGCGCAATGGGCGCGCTGAACGGCGAGACCGGGACCCACATAGTTCCCTAGCGTTCGTCAAATGCGATGGCGGCACCATTGATGATGGCCGCCGGGATCTGCCCGGCGGGATACCGATGTCGGTCGGCCGCGAGCACAGGCCCGGAACCATGCCGTTCCGCTCGGGCTGCCTGCGCGCCTATTTCAGCATCGCCGCGACGTTGTCCTTTGTCACAACGTCGAGACCGGTGTGGATGATCGGCGGCGCCTTCTGGCCTTTCTTGATGGCAAGCAGCGTGTCCATCGCTTTCTCGCCCATTTCGAACGGGCGCTGGCCGATCAGCGCATTGGCGTAACCCTCATTCAAAAGCTCAAGCTGCATCTTGAGGGTGTCGGCCACGACGAGCGTGAACTTGCCGGCGTCCATGTCCTTCTTGCTCTTGCTGGCGAACGCCTTGAAGCCTTCGGGCGCGAACATCGGCCAGCCACCGACCGGGATGATGGCTGCAAGGTCGGGAGCAGCGGTGCGCAGATCGGTCATCTGCTGAACGCCGAGCGCGGGATCGTCGTTGCAGAAGGTGGGCGAGCCCCCGACCTCGGTCCACTTCGAGCCCTTGAGTGCCTCACGCACGCCGTCGACCCGCTCGGCCAGGTTCTCCGCACCCGGCCCGCCGGAGATCATCGCGTATCTGCCGCCATCAGGCCGCAGCTTTAGCAATTGCTTGCCGAGCGCGAGGCCGAACTCCTTGTTGTCGGTGCCGATATAGGCAATCCGCTTCGAGCCCGGCGCGTCCGAGTCGAAGGTGATGACGGGAATGCCGGCTGCACTTGCCGCCTCGATCGACTTGGTCATCGCGGCAACGTCGGCAACCGAGATGGCCAGGCCATCCACCTTTTGAGTGACGAAATCCTGGATGATCTGCGCTTGCGTCGCCGGCTCGTGCTCGACAGGACCCTTGTAGATGCATTCGATGTTGCCGAGCTCCTTGGCGCGTTTCTGGCAGCCGTCGCGCGCGAAATCGAAGAACGGGTTGTTCATGGCCTTGGGCACGATCACGAATCTGTAGCTCTGGGCCAGGCCAGGCGTTGCCATCATGGCGAGGACCGCAGCGGCCAGAAGTGCCTTTCTCATTGTTTCCCTCCACATTTCTTATCGTGCCTATCCGTTCAAATCTGCGGTTCCGGGAGGCGGATAGGCGGACATCCATGATCCTCCAGGACGAACTCTTCAGGCCATGCGCGAGCGGAGACGATCGACCAGCACCGCGGCGATGATGATCACGCCCACCAGGGTCTGCTGCCAGTACGAGTTGACCTGCGCGAGCACGAGGCCGTTGCGGATCACCTCGAGCAGCACGCAGCCGACAATGGCCCCGAGCGGGCCGCCGGCGCCGCCCGCGAGATTGGCGCCACCGATGACAGCGGCCGCAATCACGTTGAGCTCATAGGATGTGGCCATGTTCGCCGGCGCCGATCCCAGCCAGCCCGAGACGATGATGCCCTGCAGACCCGCCGCGAGCGCACAGATCACGTAGATCTCGATCTTCACCCGGACGACCGAGATGCCGGTCAGCGCGGCCGCCTTCTCGTTGCCGCCGACGGCAAAGACGTGGCGGCCGAAACCAGTGTGATGCAGCACGACCGCCATCGCCAGCGCGAGAACCACGAGATAGATGAACGGCGCCGGCATGCCGAACACAACGCCGGATGTCAGCGTGTAGAAATATTCGGCGTCGGGGCCGCCGGGAAAACTGCCGCGGCCGTTGGAGACGACGTAGCCGAGGCCGCGCACGATCGAGAGCATGCCGAGCGTCGTGACGAACGGCGACAGTCCAAGCACCGCGATGCAGAAGCCATTGACGAGGCCGACAATCAGCGCGACGCCGAGCCCCGCCAGAACCGAGACGAGCAGAATCAAGCCGGGCATATTGGCAATCACGGTCTTGCCGTCAGGGGCTAAATGCACGAACCACTCCGCGCCGGGCATGCCCGGTGTCGAGACGTGCGTCATCACCATTGAGGTGGTCATCGCTGAAAAGCACATCACGGAGCCGACCGAGAGATCGATGCCGCCCGTGATGATGACGAAGGTCATGCCGAGCGTGGCGATGGCGATGAAGGAAAAGTTCTTCGCCACATTCTGTATGTTGCCTGCGGTCAGGAAATAGGGGCTGGCGAAGTTCATCAGCACGAACAGCGCCGCCAGCGCCAGCAGGACGTAGCCGGTCTGCGAGGCGAACAGGCCGCTGCGCCACCATCTGGCCTTGCCGACATTGGTGAAGGTGAGGGGAGATTCCAAGGGCGTGGCCATCACGCAGCCTCCTTCGCTCCCGTGATGAGGGAGGTGACTTCCTCGGGGCTGGTGTCGCCGATCGCCTTGTCGGCGCGCTTCTCGCCGCGCCGCATGACGACGACGCGGTCGCAGACAGCGAACACGTCGGGCATGCGGTGCGAGATCAGCATGACCGCGACGCCCTGTTCCTTCAGGCGATGGATCAGGCCGAGGACCTGCTCGACCTGGCGAACCGAAATCGCGGCGGTCGGCTCGTCCATCATCACCAGCCTGGCGTTGGAGAGCCGCGTCCGCGCGATCGCGACCGCCTGGCGCTGGCCGCCCGACATCTGCTTGACGAGATCGTGCGGGCGGGTCTCCGAGCGCAGCTCACCGAACAGCTGCAGCGCGCGCGCTGCCATCGCCTTGTGGTCGAGCAAGGCGAATGGACCAAGCTTGCGCTTGAGCTCGCGGCCGAGGAAGACATTGGCCGCCGCAGTGAGATTGTCGACGAGTGCGAGGTCCTGGTAGACCACTTCTATGCCGACCGCACGGGCATCGATCGGACGGGCGAAATGAACCGCCTTGCCGTCAAAGCGGATCTCGCCGCGACTTGGCGGAAAGTTGCCGGCAATGATCTTGACGAGCGTCGACTTGCCGGCGCCGTTGTCGCCCATCAGGCCGACCACCTCGCCGGGCGACACGCGGAGGTCGACGCCATGCAACGCGCGAATGGCGCCGAACTCCTTGCCGATGCCCTTCAACTCCAGGACTGCTAGCCCGGCGTCGTGAGGGGTTACCATGGCTGGCTTTGCTCAAGCATGCTGGCCACCTCCGCTCAGAAGTGCACCAGCGTGCGCAGACCGAGAATCCAGGCGTTGTCGGTCTTCACGCCGGCGGCATTGTACCCGCGCCCGCCAGGATGCATCACATACTGGGCGTCGAACTTCAGGTTCATCCAGCCCGTCGCCTGCCACCCGTACCAGGCTTCGATCGGAACTTCGTTTCCTCCGGCGTTGGGCGTGAGCGCAGCCGTATTCACATGGGTCGTACCGACCGCAAAGCCGACTTCGTCCTCCGGGCGCGAGGCGAACGTTCCGGTGTGCCTGAAGCCGAATGCGATCTGGTAATCCTGGTACGACGTGCGGTGGTCGGCGACGGTCGTATTGAGGAAGGTGTACCAGCCCTGTGCCTTGGGACCTTCAACCGTCAGCCGCTGCAGGATCGATTCATAGACGCCATAACGACCGCGCGAATCTCCGAGATTCTGGTCCGAGACGCCGCCGGTGCCCGGAGAGATCGCAATGATCCCCGGCAGGCCGCCATCAATTGTCGATGCGCTGTCATACCAGCCGCCAAATCTCCAGGTCCCGTTCAACGGACCGCTCGGCGCCCAGACCACCTCGACCGGCACCAGAACGCCCGAGGCGGGGCTAGAGCCGGGGACACCCGGCAGGAAGTAAGTCGCGGAGTCCGACGTCGTCAGGTAGTTCGGGTTGGCGTCGTAGACGCCGACCGAGAGCTGCCATTCCTTGGCGAAGTTGTAGTGCACCACACCGGCCCATTGGCTCACCGGCCAATTGTAGATGTAGCCACCCTGGATGTTGCCGGGCTGGCCGCCGCAGAAGGTCAGGTTGATGAACTCGCAGAGACCAAAGAAGAAGTCGGAGCCGACCGGAAGACGGCCGCCCTTGAGCTCAAGGCGATCATCGAACAGCTTCTGCGAGTAGTAGAGTTCGGTCAGGCGAAGAATGCTGCCGCGGCCGAACACTTCGTTGGTCAGCTGCAGCGCCGGAATTCCCGCCTCGTCATTCAGGTTGCGGCCGAAGCGGTCGACCAGCGTGAGGCCAACCGTGCCGCCCTGGATGCCGGCGAGTTTTGCCATGTCGAACTTGGCCTGAAAGAAAAGCTGTCCGGCTTGGGTCGCGGTGTTCCTGTTGCCGCCCGACAAATTGCCGACGGCTTCGTCGCCCAGCGTCAGGGCCAGCGAGATCCCTCGCTCCTTTAGTTGCGTCCTGCCGAGATCGCCGAACAGATATGGTCTTGTCCAGAAATCATCGGTCTCGGTGTAAGGCACCGGCGGAGCCTTCGTCATGAGATCGGCCGCATGCGCGCCGCCGCCGCTGAACAGAGATAACAACGCCATCCCTACGCCGCACGCCCGCGCGGTGTTTACAGACCTAACTGACATTTTCTGCACTCCCAGCGTCCCCGGCTTTGTCTATTTTTGTGCCACGTTCTCGCCCAAAGCCCTTCAGCGGGGAACGCGGTCGTTTCAGTGCATCGATCCATCAACCAGAGATAGAATTCGTGCGCGCGCAACGCCCTTCAAGACGGCGGCGAGGGGTCTGCCTGCGGCTCAGCTGGGCCAGGCCTGCTGCGCCAATTTGGATACGAGCGCCGCGAGCTTGATTGATCTTGCGCCTAGAACTCCTTCCCCCTCGTTCCTCTACTCAAGCCGCTGCGACCATATTCCCGGTCCGGGTTCTTCCTTTTCGAGTTGTCATGCCTGATCGCCCGTCGTCGTCGGCAACGCAGCCGCGCTATGCGAAGCTGCGCCTTGCAGAATTGTGCTTTCCTTCGATCTTGGTGCAGTGCGGGCGAGGCCTGCGAGCGCGGCCTTGCGCCGTCGACGGGCCTGCAATTGCTGATCCGCCAGCACACCGATCAGGATCACGGTCCCCATCACCGCGAAGTTCAGCGAATTGGGAATGCCGAGGATGTTCACGAGGTTCTGCAGCACCTGCAGCAACGCCGTCCCGAGCACGATGCCCAGAATGGAGCCCTCGCCGCCGCGCAGGCTGCAGCCGCCGAGGACGGCCGCCGCGATCGCATAGAGTTCGTAGAAGTTGCCGAAGGAACTCGGAGAAACCGAGTTGGTGTAGAAGACGAACATCACGGTCGAGACGCCGGCGAGCCCGCCGCTGATGACATAGGCGGTGGCGATCACGAGGTCGGTGTTGATGCCGGAGAAGCGCGCCGCTTCCTCGTTCTTGCCCACGGCATAAAGCCAGCGCCCGTAGACTGAGCGGTGCAACAGCACGCCGAGGATCAGCGCAAGGATGATCAGGAAGATGAAGGTGTTCGGGATGCCCGCAATATTGCCGGAGGCGATGTTGCTCAGCGTGCTCGCCTCGTCACCGTAGCCGAAGCCGCGTGTCGAATCGCTGGTGTAATAGCGCGCGGCGCCGCGATAGATCAGCAGGCCGCACAGCGTTACGATGAAGGGCTGCATTTTCAGCCGTGTAATCAGGAAGCCCTGGATGCCGCCCAGCGCAAGCCCGCCCATCAGGACCAGCACCAGCGCGAACGGCCAGGGCACCTGATAGGTCGTCAGCAGGTCGATGAAGATGACGCCAAGCAGCGCGAACATCGAGCCGAGCGAAAGATCGATTCCGCCGGTGATGATGACGAGGCCTTCACCCAGCGCGAACACGCCGAACAGGCCGATCAGATTGGCCATGTTCAGCAGATTCACGAACGATAGGAAGGCCGGATTGATCGCGCCCGTGATGGCGGAGATCACCGCCAGCAGCAAGAACAGGCCGAGTTCCTTCTTCATCATGGCGCGGCGGCCTCCATGGTCTCGAGCGGTTGGCCGACCGCCAGCCTCAACACGTTGTATTCGCTGAACTGGTCGCGCTCGATCACGCCGCTGACACTGCCTTCATGCATTACCGCCACCCGGTCGGAGACGCCGATCACTTCCTCCATGTCCGAGGAGATCATCACGATCGCGACGCCCTGGTCGGCGAGGCTGCGCATCAGCGCGTAGATCTCGCTCTTGGCGCCGACATCGATGCCGCGGGTCGGCTCGTCGAAGAACATCACGCGCGGCTGCATGGAGAGCCACTTGCCCAGCACCACCTTCTGCTGGTTGCCGCCGGAGAGCGTCACGGCTTCGATGTCGATGCTCGGCGCCTTGACGGACAGCCGCCTGGCCTGGTCTTTGGCGATTCTGCGCTCGGCCGCGCCGTTGACCAGCCACATCCGCGCATGATCCAGCAGGCTCGCGAGCGTCACGTTCTCCCGGATCGGCAGTTCCAGCACCAGGCCGGATTTCTTGCGATCCTCCGGCACCAGGTAGATCCCTTGCCTGATCGCGTCACGCGGCGAGGCGACGCCGACCGGGGCGTTGTCGATCCGGATCTCGCCGCCCAGCAGCGGGTCAACGCCGAACACCGCGCGGGCAAGCGAGGTGCGGCCGGCGCCGACGAGCCCGGCGAGGCCGAGGATCTCGCCGCGCCGCACCGACAGATTGATCTGTCGGTCGGGAAAGGCAGTGGTCACGACGCCGGCGATATCGCAGCCGCCCGGCTGCGGCGTGCAGGACGGCGGTGTATATAGCGCCTTCAGGTCGCGGCCGATCATCAGCCTAATCATGGCGGCGTGGCTGAGTTCGTCGCGCGCCAATTCCCCCACCGTGCGCCCGTCGCGCAGCACCACGACGCGATCGGCGCAGCTCATGATCTCGCCGAGCCGGTGAGAGATGTAGATCACCGAGATGCCGTGCGTCTTCAGGTCGGCGATCGCCTCGAGCAGCCGCTCCGTCTCCGAAATCGTCAGGCTGGAGGTCGGTTCGTCCATGATGATGACGCGGGCGTCGATCGAGAGCGCCTTGGCTATCTCCACCATCTGGCGCTCCGCGATCGACAAATTCTCGACCAGCGTGCCCGGCGTGAAATCGGCGCCCAGCCGTTCCAGCAGGGGCATCACGCGGGCGTGCATCTGCGCATTGTCCACCAGCTTCAGCGGGCCGCCGGCCAGCTTCTCGCGTCCGATGAAGACATTGGCCGCGACGTCGAGATTCTCGAACAGGTTCAGTTCCTGGTGCACGAAGGCGATGCCACATCGCGTCGCCTCGGTCACCGTCATCCGGGCGTGCTCGGTGCCGCCGATGCGGATCGCGCCGGTGCTCGGCGCGATCACGCCGGCCAGCACGCGCATCAGCGTCGATTTGCCGGCGCCGTTCTCGCCGATCAGGCCCAGCACCTCGCCGCGATTGACGCGCAAATTGACGTCGTCGAGCGCCCTGACGCCGGGATAGGTCTTGCTGATTCCGCTGAGTTCCAGCAGCGTTTCCGCCATTCGGCATGTCCTCCTGCACAACGCCCGGCGGCCTGTGGCGGCCGGGCGTTGAAGCCGACTGAAGTTACTTCTTGAGCAGTTCCTTCAGATGTGCGGCGAACTCCGCGACGTTGGTCTTGCTGATCACCTTGGTCGGCACGATCAGCTTGCTGTCCTTCGGAATCCAGGACTTGTCACCGTTCAGCGTCTTGATGATGTTGGTGGCGGAGAGATAGCCGAACTCGTAGGGCTGCTGCACGACCGTGGATTCGATCGTGCCGTCGGAAATGCCGCGCAGCGTCCGCTGATCCTCGTCGAAGCCGACGATCTTCACCTTGCCGGCCTTGCCCGCGGCCTTCACCGCGTCATAGATCAGCGGCGTTTCGTAGCTCCACAGGCCGGACAGCAGCGCGATGTCGGGATATTTGACGAGCACGTTCTCCATGTTCGCCTTGGCCTTGGCGAAGTCCACCTGGTCGGTGAACACGTCGACCAGTTCGACCTTGGTGCCGGCGATCGCTTCCTTGATGCCCTGCACTCGCTCGCGGGCGTTGTCGGCGTCCATCGTTCCGACGAACAGTGCGATCTTGCCGCCGTTCGGCAGCGCCTTCTTGATCTCCTCGCCGGCCTGTCGCCCCGCCGCGACGTTGTCGGTGCCGATATAGGCGAGGCGATTGCTCTGCGGCGCGTCGCTGTCCGTGGTGATCAGCACGGTCTTGGCCGCAACCTTGTTGAGTTCTTCGGTTGCATGCGGTGCATCGTCGACCGAGATCGAGATACCGGCGACGCCGCGCACCAGCAGATCGTCCAGTTCGCGCCGCTGGCCGGCCGCCGTCCCTTCATTGGTGACGATCAATTCGATATTGTAGTCCGGGTGCTCCTTCTGCGCCTTCTCAAGCCCACGGCCCGCGATGGTCCAGAAGTCGGCCGCGACATTGGTCACCAGCGCGATGGTCTTTTTCTGCTGTGCCTGTGCTACCCCCGTCGCCATGGCGAGCGCGGCAGCGCCCGCCATGAGCGGCACGATCAATTTTCTGGTTGAGACATTCATATGCACCTCCCTGTCGACACCCCCGGTGAGGGGATTTCACGCCCGGCGCTTTTCACGCCTTATTTTATTCACGTAACTAATAAATTAGCGCGACAAAATGTCCAGTCAAGGATGTTCATGATCACACCTTCAGCCAATAATAGTATGGGAGTGATGTTTTTCAGTCGATATCCGCGCTTTTTGACCGACAAACGAGTAGCCTCCGTTGAATAATTTCATCAAGCGAATTAAAAAGCGCAATATGAACGAACAGCCCGAGCCGTTGAGACGTGCTTCGAGCCTGGCCCGCGGATCGAACCCCGGCCGTCTCGTCGAGGTACTGCGACGCCAGGGGCCGTTGCCGCGGGTCGAGCTCGCACGCAGCACGGGCCTGAGCTTCCCCGCCATTTCGGCCATCACGTCGAAGCTGATGGCGGAGGACCTGCTGTGCGAAGCCGAGACAGATGCGGCGACGCTGTGGCCCGACGACGCCGACGAAGAGGACGCGGATGGTGGCCGTCGCCGCGGCCGGCCGGCAGTCCTGCTGACCCTGAATCCCGAATTTGGCCGCATCATCGCGGTCTCGCTGCGCATGAATCTGGTCGAGACACTGATCGCCGATTTCAGCGGCTCCGCCCTGGCGCAATCGCGACTTGAACTCGCGACGCGCGCGCTCGATGCAAGCGCACTATGCGAGCTCGTGATCGCACAGATCGACGCCATGCTTGAGGCGACCGCCACGCCGCGACATCGCTTGCTCGGAATCGGAATAGCGCTGCAGGGCATCGTCGACGGCGATACCGGCCGGCATCTGTGGAGCCCGGCGCTGTCGATCACCGACGTCGATCTTGCCCAGCCGATCCACCAGGCGTTCGCTGTCGAAGTCGTGATGGCGAACGACGCGGTCGCGGTCGCGCTGTCCCTCGCTGCCGCCGAACCGGCACTGGCGCAGGGCCTCACGGCCACGATCATGGTGGGCCACGGCGTCGGCATGGGCATCATTGTCGACGGTGAAGCGCGCTGGGGTGCCGGCGCGGGCAGTGAGATCGGTCATGTCAAATTGGCGCTGAACGGCCCGCAATGCCGCTGCGGTCAGCGCGGCTGCATCGAGGCCCATCTTGCCGACTATGCGCTTTACCGCGATGCCCGCACCTTTCTCGACCTGCCGCCGGCGGCGTCGCAGCAACCGTCCGAGGCGCAGATGGCTCTGTTGCGCGATCGGGCGCGGAGCGGCGATTCCCGTCTCGAGCACTTGTTCCAGCAGGCGGGTCACGCGCTTGCCGAAGCGGTCGCCACGACGATATCGGTGCTGCGCCCGCATCATGTCATCCTCGCAGGTCCCGGCCTGCAGGCATTCGACATGATGCGCAGTGCCTATGAGGAGAGGCTCGACCAGGCGGTGCTGCCGTGGCTGCTCAAGTCCACGGCAATATATGTGCGTCCAAGCGAGTCGGCGACCATCGTCGACGGCATGGTGCGGCGGACGCTGCGGGTCGTGGACCGCAGCCTCATGGAGACAACCGAGTGAACCTCGGAATCTGTGGCCCTTTTGCCTGAGCCGCAGCAACGCAACCGACGCCCTTCAGGCGCCAATATCGAGAGGATGCCAATGCAGGGCGCCATCTATCCAAGTCTCAAGGACCGGACCGTACTGGTCACCGGCGGCGGTTCCGGCATCGGCGAGGCGATCGTCCGCCGGTTCATCGGCCAGGGCGCACGGGTCGGATTCATCGATATCGATCTGACGTCGTCGGAGCAGCTGCTGTCCGATCTCGGGGCACAAGCCCGCGTGCGCTTCGAACATGCAGATCTGCGCGACATCGGCGCGCTGCGGCGCGCAGTCGCCGGCATCCGCGAGGCGCTCGGGCCGGTCACCATCCTGGTCAACAACGCAGCCCGCGACGACCGTCACGCGATCGAGGACGTCACACCGGAATTCTGGGACGAGCGGATCGCCGTCAACCTGAAGCACCAGTTCTTCAGCGCCCAGGCGGTCGCGCCGGACATGAAGCAGGCAGGGGGCGGCTCGATCGTCAACATCGGCTCGGTGAGCTGGGTGATCGGCCAGGGCAACATGCCCTGCTACACAACGGCCAAATCAGCCGTTCAGGGCCTCACCCGGGCGCTGGCCCGCGATCTCGGGCCGCACAACATACGGGTCAATTCCATCCTGCCCGGATGGATCATGACCCAGCGGCAGCAGGATTTGTGGTTGACGTCTGAAGGCGTGGCCGAGCTGATGCAGCGCCAATGCCTCAAGCGCAAACTCGTGCCTGATGATATCGCCCGCGTCGTGCTGTTCTTTGCCGCCGATGACAGCGGTGCCTGCACCAACCAGAGCCATATCGTGGATGGTGGCTGGGTCTAGCGCTTCAAGTAATCCGGCAAGGTAAACCCGTCATAGAAGCGGTCGGACAGGATCGCGGTCTTGAACGTCTGTGATTTGTAGCCGGCGACGATGTCCTGCGCCCACGGCGAGCTCGCATTGGCCTGCTTCACCGCGACCACATTGATATAGGGCGTCGTCATCTTCTCCAGGGCGAATGCATTGGTCAGCTTCAAGCCGCTGTAGATCGCGAAGTTGCCCTGGATGGCGGCGAAATCAACGTCGTCGAGCGCGCGCGGCGCCTGTGCCGCTTCCAGCGGCACGATCTTGATGCCGCCGGGGTTCTTGATCACGTCGAGTTCGCTGACATCGACCGGCTTGGAGTCGCGAATCTCGACGAGGCCGAGATCGCGCAGGATCCAGAGCGCACGCTGCAGATTGACGGGATCGTTGGGAACGGCCACGGTCGAACCGGGCTTGATCGGCGAGCCGACCGGATGCTTCTTCGAGTAAAGCCCCATCGGGGGCGTCGGGACGTGGACGATGCCGACGAGGTCGGTTTGCTGCCGCTCGTTGTACGAGTTCAGGAAGATCGTGTGCTGCATGACGTTGGCGTCGATCTCGCCCTTGAACACTGCATTATTGGCTTCCAGCCCGGTCGAAAACTCGACATAGCGGATACGGTAGCCCTTCTTCTCGAGTTCCGGCGCGACGCCAACCTTGAATTCGTCGATGTAGGGGCCCGGCACGAAGCCGACTTTCAGATCGGATTTGGCTGATGTCTCCGCGTGCAGGGCGGCGCCGGTCAGAGCACCGAGAATGAGCAGGGTCGAAACGAGCAGGACGCGCGCAGTGGTCATTGAATTCTCAAATCCTTAGGCTGTGGGCAAATAGCGATCCGGCCGACGCGGGGTCGGCGGTTTCGATCACGTCAGGCGATCGCCTTGATCGATCCGGAAAATAGGCTTTGCGGCCGGCTCAGTCCGTAATGGTCGCGCAGCGTCGTGCCGCTGTACTCGTCGCGGAACAGACCGCGCTTGCGCAGGATCGGCACGACCTGCTCGGCGAAGATATCGAACCCGCCGGGTAGCCAGGGCGGCATCACGTTGAAGCCGTCGGCCGCGCCATTCTCGAACCAGGTCTGGATGTTGTCGGCGATCTTCTCCGGCGGGCCCGCGATCACCCAGTGGCCGCGCGCCCCGGCGAGACGCTGCACGAGCTGGCGGATGGTCGGCTGCTCGCGATCGACGATGTCGACCACGAGCTTGAAACGGCTGGCGACCCCGCGGGCGCTGCCGGTGTCGATCAGGTGGCGCGGAAAGGGACCGTCGAGGTCGAAGCCGGAGAGGTCGAGCCCGATCATCTGGCGAAGTTGGGTCAACGAGTATTCCGGCTGGATCAGCTCGTTGAACTCGTCCTGCAACAGGTCGGCTTCGGCCTGCGTGCTGGCGATGAACGGACTGATGCCCGGCAGGATCCTGACCTGATCGGGGCTGCGGTCGAACGCGCGTGCCTGCCGCTTGATGTCCGCATAAAACTCCTGGGCGCTCGCCAGCGTCTGATGCGCGGTGAAGATCGCTTCGGCATAGCGCGCGGCAAAGGCGCGTCCGTCATCAGACGAACCCGCCTGGACATAGACCGGCCGTCCCTGCGGTGTCCGCGAGATGTTGAGCGGACCGCGCACCCGGAAGTGCTTTCCGACGTGATCGATCGGATGGATCTTTCCCGTATCGGCGAAAATGCCGGATGCGGGGTCGTTCACCACGGCGTCGTCTTCCCAACTGTCCCACAGCCGCGTGATGACATCGATATATTCCCGCGCCCGCTCGTAGCGTTCGTGGTGAGGTGGATGCTCGGGCAAGCCAAAGTTCTGCGCCGCCTGTGCCGTGCTGGTCGTGACGATGTTCCAGCCGGCCCGGCCGCCGCTGAGGTGATCGAGTGACGCGAACAGGCGGGCCAGATTGTAAGGCTCGGTATAGGTCGTCGACGCGGTCGCGATCAGGCCGATCCGTTTCGTGGCGACGGCGATCGCGGCCAGCCAGGTGATCGGCTCGAACCGGAAGCGTTGTGCGTAGCGAACATTGTCGGCGAGCGCGGGGCCGTCGGCGAAGAAGATCGCGTCGAATTTCTGCGCCTCGGCACGCTGCGCCAGCTCCTGGTAATAGCTGACGTCAAGGATGCGATCCGCCGCAGACCCCTTGTAGCGCCACGCCGCCTCGTGATGGCCGCCGGGATAAATAAAGAGGTTAAGGGAAAGCTGTCGTTTGCTCATCTCGAATCTCGTAAATTCTGCTGATCGCTATTGGTGGGACGGCGCCTTGTGCGCAAATGCGAAGCGCAGGTAGCGCTCCAGCTTCAAACCTTCGGGCGTGCGCTTTTCTTCGACAAGGCGCGCGAAGGTGCGGCGCACCAGTTCGCGCTCGTGAGAGGTGAACGCTTCGAGGAAATTTCCGAATGCGCTCGCTTCCGACCACTGCAGCAGCGATGCGGCATCGTCGTGGATATCGATCAGCGCGCGCAGCCCGCTGCGGTAGCCGGCGAAGCCGTGTGCCGCGAACAGCGATTTGAGCTCCTCGTCGGTCGATCCGAGCACCGGGTTCGAGTCCTGGCGATCGCCGGCAAGACCCGCCTCGATGATGGCGCGACGAAGCAGCAGGCGCGACTGGTGCGGCCTGGACGGATCCTGCGCATTCAAACCGAGGCGGCCGCCGGGCTTGAGCACGCGCCGGATCTCCCGCAGCGCGCGATCCTTGTCGGAGATCCAATGGAAGACGCTGTTGAGATAGACCGCGTCGAACTGCGCGTCGTCGAAGCGCGACAGTTCTTCGGCGCGCCCGGTGGCGAACTGGAGGTTATCCCCCTGCCGAAGGCGCGCAATTTCGATGCGGCCGGCAAGTGGGTCGATACCGATCACGCGGCCGTCCGGACCGACCAGTCCGGCGACGAATTCCGCAAGCCGGCCGGTTCCCGTCCCGATGTCGAGCACGTGCTCGCCGGTCTTGATGGCGAGCGGCCCGATCAGGAACTTGCCGTGGCGAAATTGAACGAGTCCCGCTTCATCATAGGAGCGGGCGAGCTCCGGGGTATCGTGTTCAAGGCTGATGTTGCCGGCAGTTCGCGGCATTTCGAGAGATCCATCGTTGCTCGCCGCGCGTCGACGTCAGGCGCGTGCGCTGCGTCAGACTCTATGTCGGCGGCGGTGAAATGAATTTGCGTTGTTGCACGGCAAGCGAGCATGAACGTGACGAGTTCGTCGTTCACCGGAGATGACTGCGATCGCGCCGATACCGGCGACGTATGATTTGGGAAGTTTTCCCGATCGCTCGCGCCGATCCCGCACGTCGCAATGCACATGAGATCGGTCAGGCGGCGATCATCGTAAATATTTCAATGCCCGCGTTGTCCACGACGCGAACATTGCCTGCTATCAAAAACAAAGCTGGTTTCGTTTCATTGACTGAATGTCGATCGCTTTTACGATTTGCAACGTCAAAGCGAGGTGGTCATTCATGCCGCAATCCGATCCCGACAGCGTCGCCCGCGAGGCCCTCCGGCTGATCGGGGCCGACCCGCAGAACTGGGTGCCTGATCGCGACGGAATCGATCACAACGTCGTCGTGGTCGGCGGTGGTCAGTCCGGCGCGGCCTTCGCGTTTGCGTTTCGGCGCGCCGGGATCGGCAAGGTCTCGGTGATCGATGCCGCCGCCGACGCCAGCAAGGCCGGCGTGTGGCTGACGAGCGCGCGAATGCACAAGCTTCGCACCCCGAAGACGCTTCCAGGTCCGGAGCTCGGTCTGCCCGGTCTCGGTTTCCAAGCATGGTATGAAACGCGCCATGGCGCGGCGGCCTTCGACGCGCTCGATCGGATTCCGCGGCTCGACTGGGCGGCCTATCTCGACTGGTATCGCCACGTGACCGGCGCCGGCATTCGTTACGGTACGCGGCTGCTCCGCATCGAGCCCGCAGCCGATCATTTGCGGTTACATCTGGAGCGGAGCGGGGTCACGACCATCGAGACCACGCGCAAGCTGGTGCTCGCAACCGGCTTTGCGGGTAGCGGGGGCGCTTATGTCCCCGACGCGCTGCGGGTCCTGCCGAAACGATTCCGTGCGCATACATCGGAGAAGATCGATTTCAGGATGCTGCGTGGTCTCTCCGTTGCGGTGGTCGGGAGTGCTGCGTCGGCCTTCGATGCGGCGGCCGCAGCCCTTGAGGCCGGAGCGCGCGATGTTCATCTTTTTGCGCGCCGGGAAACCTTGGCCGCGTTGCCGGTCATTCGGATCCGCGGCTATCCGGGAGCCTATGACAATTATGGCAGCCTGCCCGACGGGGTGCGCTGGCATCAGGCGATCCGGTTCAGGCAGGCTGGGTCGACCCCGCCGCCGGATGCGATTTCGCGCGCGGTAGCCTTCCCCAATTTTCATCTGCACCTGGGCGCACCTTGGACCTCGGCGCAATTGAAGGGGGTGCGGCCGGTCGCCATCACTCCGCAGGGCGAGTTCGCGTTCGATTTCGCGATTGCGGGGACCGGCTATTCCGTCGATCTTGGCGCGCAGTCCGAGCTCGGCGACTTCGCCGACGAAATCCTGCTGTGGCGAGATCGCTTCGTGCCGCCTGACGGCGAAAAAGACGATGGTTTGGCAGCCTATCCTTATCTCGGGTCCGGGCACGAGTATCTGGAGAAAGTTCCGGGCCGCGCGCCGTATCTGAAGGACATTCACGTCTTCAACCCGGCGGCATTTGTCAGCTTCGGCCTGCCGATCGGCGACGTTCCAAGCTTCAAGCGCGACATTCCGGGGATCACGGCCAGGGTCAGCCGCGATCTGTTCCTGGCCGACCTTGCATCTCACGAGGCGCGCATCAACGGAGAGATCGCGGAGGATTTCACCGCCGAGCTCTATGCACCGGCTGTCTGGCGACCGCCGCAGCCCGTCGCGGCGGAATAGCGAGGATCACGACCACATCATTGATCTCCGCCGTCGTTTCCGCGACCGGCGCATGGCGGAGCCTTGTCCAGGGGATCGCGGCGACGAGACCAGCATCATGAGCAAGACGACTACCATCGACAACGTCATTCCGCGCGCCGACATCGTCAAGCGTGCCGCCCGGCTTGGTGCCGAGATCAAGAATGTGAAGCTGTCGGGTGACCTTCCCGACGCGGTCATCCGTGCTGTCAACCAGGTGCTGCTCGAGCACAAGGTGATCTTCTTCCGCGACCAGGAGCACCTCGGCGACGCCGAGCAGGAGCGCTTCGCGGTTAGGCTCGGCAAACTGGTGCCGCATCCGACCATCGGCCCGAGCAAGGGTACGTCGTCGATCCTCGAGCTGGATTCGGGGCGTGGTGGCGGCCGCGCGGACCAATGGCATACCGACGTCACGTTCGTCGATTCCTATCCGAAGATCTCGGTGCTGCGCGGCGTGGTAATCCCGCCCTATGGCGGTGACACCGTCTGGTCGAACACGGCTGCCGCCTATCTCGATCTGCCAGCACCGTTGCGCAAGCTCGCCGACGAGCTCTGGGCGGTTCACAGCAATGCCTATGATTACGCGGTGAAGTCTCGCGCCACCGACGCCGACAGAAAGCATTTTGACGAGGTATTCACCGGGACGATCTATGAGACCGAGCATCCGGTCGTGCGCGTCCATCCCGAAACGGGCGAGCACACGCTGGTGCTCGGCAATTTCGTCCAGCGCTTTGTCGGCCTGCCGAAATATGACGGCCAGAAGCTGTTCGATCTGTTCCAGTCCCACATCACGGCTCCGGAGAATACCGTGCGCTGGAGCTGGCGGGCCGGAGACGTCGCGATCTGGGACAATCGCGCGACCCAGCACTACGCCGTCAATGACTACGGCGATCAGCATCGCGTGGTGCGCCGCGCCACCATTGATGGCGAGGTTCCGGTCAGCGTCGACGGCCGCCACAGCGTGACGCGGATCAAATCGCCGAAGCCGCAGTCGGCGAAGGCAGCCTGAGCATGTCGCCTATTGGAGCAACACAATGAATGCCATCATTCAAATTCTGCGTGCGCGGCGAGCCGCCGCCCACCGGACGGCGCGATTGCTGCTGGCCGGTGCCTTTGCGTTGGGTCTGATCGCTCCGGCCTTCGCCGAGTCACCGCTCGAGAAGACCGAGATCCGCTATCAAGGCTGGGCCGGGCAGGTGACGTTCACCGAGCTTGCCGAGGACCTCGGCTACCTTGCGCCGCTCAAGCTCAAATGGATCGGCAACACCATCAGCGGACCGCAGGACATCCAGACCGTCGTCACCGGCGACATCGACGTCGGCGGCGCTTTCTATGGCGCGATTATCAAGCTGATCGCGGCCAAGGCACCGATCAAGGCGGTGGTCGGCTACTACGGCTCCGACGCGAACACCTATTACGGCTACTACGTGAAGGATGACAGTCCGATCAAGACGGCCCGCGACCTGATCGGCAAGAAGGTCGCGGTCAATACGCTTGGCGCCCATCTGGAGTTCGTGCTGCGTGAGTATCTGGCGCGGAACGGTCTTAGCGCCGGCGAAGCCAAGCAGGTGACATTGGTGGCAGTCCCACCCGTCACCGGCGAGCAGGCGCTGCGGCAAGGGCAGGTCGAGGTGAGCGCGCTCAGCGGCGTGTTACGCGACAAGGCGCTGGAGCGTGGCGGGATCCGTTCGCTCTTCAACGATACCGATCTGTTCGGACAGTTCACCGGCGGTGCCTATGTGCTGCGGGAGAAGTTCATCAAGGACAATCCGAACACCGCCCGCAAGCTGGTTGAGGGGATCTCGCGCGCGATCCAGTGGGCGCAGACGGCGCCGCCCGATGAAGTGCGGGCTCGCTTCAACCGGATCATCGCGGAGCGCAAGCGCAACGAGGACGCCTCCTCGATCAAGTACTGGAAGAGCACCGGCGTCGCGTCCAAGGGCGGCGTGATCTCGGATCCCGAGCTGCAGGTCTGGGTCGACTGGCTGGTCAAGGATGGCCTGCTCAAGCCGGGCCAGATCAAGGCCTCGGACACCTACACCAACGAGTTCAACTATTTCTGTCCCGGAAAGACGGCGGAGGCGCGATGACGTCGGTCAAGATCAGCTTTGACAAGGTCCGCAAGGAGTTCGTCACCCGAGGCGAGGGAGGCCGGCCGGCGGGCCATTTCACCGCGCTCGAGGACATCACGTTCGACGTCCGCGCCGGCGAATTCCTTGCCCTGGTCGGTCCAAGCGGTTGCGGCAAGTCGACATTGCTCGATCTGCTCGGCGGGCTCGCAACGCCGACCAGCGGCCGCATCCTGCTCGATGGCCGGCCGATCATCGGTCCCGGACGCGACCGCGGCGTCGTGTTCCAGCAGTATGCGCTGTTTCCATGGCGCACCGCCGCGCAGAACGTCGAGTTCGGGCTCGACATTGCCGGCCTCAAGCCGAAGCAGCGCGGAGAGATCGCGCGGCACTTCCTCGACTTGGTCGGGCTGTCCGGCTTTGCCGACCGTTACCCGCACGAACTTTCCGGCGGCATGAAGCAGCGTGTCGCGATTGCGCGGAGCCTGGCCTACGATCCGGAAGTGCTGCTGATGGACGAGCCGTTCGCTGCGCTCGATGCCCAGACGCGCGAAACGCTGCAGGGCGAGCTGCTGCGGATCTGGCGTGCCACCGGCAAGACCATCATCTTCATCACCCACGGCATCGATGAGGCCGTCGTGCTCGGTCAGCGCGTGGCGGTCATGACGTCGCGTCCGGGGCGGATCAAGGAGATTGTCGACATCCTCGCGGCCTTGCGCAGCGAAGCCGAGGACGTGCGCTCGCTGCCGGAATTCGGCCGCGTGCGCCATGAGATCTGGAGCCTGCTCCGCGAGGAAGTGCAGAAAGCGCAGCTGGGGCAATCAGCGGGCAGGGTCAGCGCAGGCCGTGTCGAGCGTGAAGTAAAGGAAGTCGCTCATGTCTAGCCTGGAGATGCTGACATTGCTGGAGCTCGCGCATGGACGGCGAGACGAGCAAGCGGCGGCGGCGCGGTCACCGCTAGTGAGCGCGGTCCGCGCCGCGACCCGCGGTCTGGCAGCTTTCGGACGCCGCTCCCTGCTGCTGATCGCCCTTCTGGCGATCTGGGAGGCCGCGCCGAGGCTCGGCTTGATCGACGCGGTGTTTCTGCCGCCATTCTCTGATGTCATCGCCGCAGGCTGGCAGCTCGCGCAAACCGGCGAGCTCTATGACGACGCCTCCGCGAGCCTGCTCCGCGCCCTGAGCGGGTTTCTGGTGTCGGTCGTGTTGTTCGTCCCGTTCGGGCTGGCCGTCGGCTGGTACACAAGGCTCGGCGATCTGCTGAACCAGTTCATCGAGATTTGCCGCAATACCGCGCCGCTCGCGCTGTTGCCGGTGTTCATCCTGCTGCTTGGCATTGGCGAGCTCTCGAAGGTTACGATGGTGGTCTATAGCTGTGCCTGGCCGCTCCTGCTCAACACCATCGCCGCGGTGAAGCAGGTCGATCCGCTCTTGATCAAGTCGGCGCGGACCATGGGCGCGACCTCGCAGCAGCTGTTCCGCAAGGTGATCCTTCCGGCGGCGCTTCCGACGATCTTTGTCGGCATTCGCCTCGCCAGTGCGTCAGCCATGCTGGTGCTGGTCGCATCCGAGATGGTCGGCGCCAAGGCCGGTCTCGGCTATCTCATCATCAACAGCCAGTACAGCTTCCTGATCCCGCAGATGTATTTCGGCATCATCGGGATCACCGTGATTGGGTTGGCATTCAATGCCGTCCTGGAGGCGTTGGAACGGCGCTTGATGCGATGGAAGGCACAGGTCTCGGCGTGAGATCGTGGTTCAGGCGCCGCTCGGACTGTTTCGTGCAGTGGCCTGCGTCACAATGCTGTTCGGCGGCACGTCCTTGGTCAGCCAGACGTTGCCGCCGATGGTCGACCCGCGGCCGATCGTGATCCGGCCGAGTATGGTTGCGCTGGCGTAGATCACGACGTCATCCTCGACGATCGGATGGCGGGCGTCGCCCTTGATCACATGGCCCTCGTCGTCGGTCGGGAAATGCCGCGCGCCGAGCGTGACCGCCTGATAGATCCGGACGTTGTTGCCGATGATGGCGGTTTCGCCGATCACGACGCCGGTTCCGTGATCGATGAAGAATCCGGAGCCGATCCGGGCGCCGGGATGGATATCGATGCCGGTCCTTGTGTGAGCGATCTCCGACATCAGGCGCGCCACCAGCCGCGCGCCGATCTGGTAAAGCAGATGCGCAAGGCGATGGTGGATGATGGCGGTCATCCCAGGATAGCCGATCAGGATCTCGGGAAAATTCCGCGCCGCCGGGTCTCCAACGAATGCCGCCCGCAGATCGTTGATCAGAAGTCCGCGGACCGACGGCAGTTGGGTGGCGAATGCGCGTGTCAGCTCGATCGCCTCCTCATGCGCAAAGCCGGGCTCCAGCTCGTCGCCGACGAACAACGCGCCGCGATGGATCTGCGCGCTGAGCGAATCCAATGCTGTGCTCAGCGTATTGCCGACGAAATAGTCGATATTCTCGCCGTCGAGGTCCGATTGGCCGTAGTGGCGGGGAAACAGCGCCTCGGTGAGGCCGTCGAGGATCACCTCCAGCGCGTCGCGCGAGGGGGCACGGCGAGCCTCGCCGTCTTGCCGGATGCTGTGGGTCTCCTCGCGGGAGGTGCGCAACTCGGCCACGATCCGGTCGAGCTGCCAGCGGCTTGGTGGTCTGCTGACCGCGCCGGCCGTTGACGGAGGCGATGCTGGCGGCAATTCGCATTTCATGCAGCACCCTTTCTCTGCCCTAACGGACATGCGCCAGAGGAATGCTGACTTCGGCCAATAGGTCGAGATCGGCCTCGTGATCGATCTGGACATACTGTCCATTCCAGTAAGTGAGGCCGGACAGCCGGTGCGACAATTCCATGCTGGCGAGGCGGCCCACGATGATGCCATGGGAATGCCGCTCGATGATCTCCTCGACCTGGCATTCGATCATCGCGAGCGACCGCTGCAGCAACGGCACGCCCGAGGCTCCATGGGTCCAGTCGGTGCCCTCGAAGCGCTCCCAGCCTTTCAGCCGGCCATTGCTGAAGCGCTCGGCCAGGACCTGCTGGTCGGAGCCGAGGATGTTGACGCCGAACAGCCGATGGCGGGCGATCGGTGCGAAGGACGATGCCTGCCGATTGATGCTAACCAGCAGCCGGGGTGGGCTGGCGCTGAGCGACGTCAGCGAGGTCACCGTCATGCCGGTGATGTCCTCACCCTGTCCTGCGGTGATGATGCAAACGCCGCCCGGGAGGCGGCGCATGACAAGGCGAAATTGACGCTCGATCTCGTGGTCGGCGTCCACAAGATGAATATCCGGCTTGCTCATCGGGATTCTCCCTTGCATTGCCTCGCCGGATTGGACCTCGCCAGAGCGTTTTCGAGCGAAGTGGATACCGGTTCGCGCGAAGAAAACGCATCAAAACAACAATCCAGAGCTCCGTTCCGATTCGATCGGAGTGGGGCTCTAGAAGAAGCCCTTGGCGGGTAGCGGCGTGCCGCTGATCTCGTATTGTCCGATCGAGCGCGCCTTGAAGGTGTTTGGATTGTGCGACGCCAGGGTGCGCGCGTTGCGCCAGTGGCGGTCGAAATTGGTCGCCTTCTTGGTGGCCGATGCGCCGCCGACATCGAACAGCAGGCTGCCGCTCCGGATCGCGAATTCGTCCGCAACGATCTTGGCCTTTGCCGACAGCAGCGCGGCCTTGTGCGCGGCATCGACGGCGCTTTCGTCACCTGCATCGAAGGCGTCGGTGGCGGCATCGAGCGCCTCCCCGGCCGCAAGCACCACGGTCTCGGCGGCGAATGCGCCGCTGGCGATCTGACCGACGGTCTGTTGCAGCAGCGGGTCGTCCGCCGGAACTTCGCTCGGCGCGTAATAGAACGTCCGCTTGCGGGTCCGCACCAGGGCGCTGGCGTCGCGCAGCACGGCGCGCGCGATGCCGGCATTGATCGCGGTCAGGAACAGCTGGGCAAATGTGTTGGAGTAGGGAATGCCGTAGCCGGTATCCGGTGCATCGAACACGACCTCCTGGCGCTTGACGCGCACGTTGCGGAAGTGGGTGGTGCCGGTCGCCGTCAGCCGCTGCCCGAGACCGTCCCAGTCGTCGATCAGCTCAATGCCCTCGCGGTTCACCGGAATCAGCACGGCAGCATTGGTGGCGGATGTGTCGGCGGTGCGAACGAGGACGTAGTCCGAATACAGTGTGCCGGTGCTATAGTATTTCGTGCCGTTGAGCAGGTAGTCGTCGCCGTCGGCAGTGAGTGTCGTGTTCGGCGTGACATTGCCGACCTTCGGCGTGTCGAGCTCGGTCGCCGCGAGCCCGATGATCGCGCCGTCGGCAACTGCCTTCTGCCACTGCCTGTGCTGATCGTCCTTCGGCCGGCGCACCAGGCGTTCGACGACGCTGAAATGGTTGCGCAGGATATGCGCGACATTGGCGTCGGCCTCGCCGAGACCGATGACGATCTCGAACAATGCGCGAATCGACAGGCCGGCGCCGCCGGCTTCGATCGGAAGCCGCAACGCGCCGAGGCGGGCCTTGCGAATGAGATCGACTTGCGCGAACGGCAGGACGCGCTCGCGTTCGCGGTCGGCGGCGCCTTCCGCGATGCGGCCGAGCAGCGCGTCGATATCGGGTGCGCGGCTGTGAAGGCGGTCGGAAGGCTCCAGCGAGGTGGCGGACAGAGGCTTGTTCATTGGTATCACCCAAATGGCGTTGATTGATATGACGGCTACTGATCAGAGCTGGGCCAGGTGGTCGGTGACTTTGATCGGCTCCGGGAGCACCTTGCGCGCGACCAGCCAGTCGGCGGCCCTTTGCAGCTCGGCGAGGAAGTTTTCGTCGTTGGCGGCGAAGTAGCGATACTGCCGGTTCAGAGCGATGAACTGGTCGCGGACCTGGTCGCTGTACTTGCCGGCCTTCTGCGCGATGTATTCGGCATCCTTGCTGTTCGCGGAGATCCACTTGCCCTCGGCGCGGAAGGCATCGTTGACGGCCCGGACCAGCGCAGGATTGTCGGTCGCGAATTTTCGGGTGGTCAGGTAGGACGTGTAGTCGATCTGGAACTCGAGATCGCGACCTTCCAGGAAGATGTCGTGCGCCTTGTATTCGAGCCGCGCGATATCGACGCCCGGGCTCCACATCGACCAGGCGTCGACCTTCCCGGAGGCCAGCGCCGGCGCTGCGTCCGGCGGGTTGAGATAGACGAACGTCACCTTGGAGCGGTCGATCTTGTGCTTCTCGAGCGCGGCAACCAGCAGGAATTCGCCGAGACCCGAACGGTTCACCGCCACCGACTTGCCGACGAGATCCTCGACCTTGTTTATGCCAGAGTCATCCCGCGCGATGATCGCCGTGGTGCGCGGCTCGTAGACCACCAATTGGGTGAACACCAGCGGCGAGCCGGCGATGATCGCGGCGAGTGCCGGCGTCGTGCTGCCGCCGAAGCTGAAATCGGCGCTGCCGCCGGTCACAGCCTGCAGCGTCGGCGCATGATTGGGGAACGGCCCGAGCCACTCGACCTTGATGCCGTCCCTGGCCAGCAGCTTCTCGAACTCGCCGCGCTCCTTGGCGATCAGATTGAGGCCGCTCAAACCCCAGGTCAGACGCACCGTGTCGGTGACGCGGCCGGTCGCCGCATGCGCCGGCTCGGACAGGTCAAAGCCGGCAAGCGCGCCGATGCCGAAGGCGGCGCCGCCAAGGAAGCTGCGACGGGTGGGGTTGGTGAACCGGGGGATAGACATTGAGTGGTCCTCAGGCAGGAATGGGGTGAGAGGTGTCGACGCCGAGCTCCGCCAGCAGGTCGGTGCGGGCGATCGGCGCTGCGCCGTTACGTTTCGTGGGATGCTCGAACGCGATCCGGCCCTCGCGCATCACCAGGATGCGGTCGGCGAGCGCGATCGCCTCGTCGACGTCGTGGGTGACCAGGAGCACGCCGGGTCGATGGACGGCGACCAGCTCGCGCACCAGATCGTGCATGCGAATGCGAGTCAGCGCATCGAGCGCTGCGAACGGCTCGTCGAGCAGGAGCAACTCGGGCTCCTGCACCAGCGCGCGCGCCAGCGCCACGCGCTGCGCCTGTCCGCCCGAGAGGTTGCGCGGCCAGTCATCGAGACGGCCGCCGAGTCCGACCTCGGTGAGCGCGGTGGCGGCGCGCTGACGGGCGTCGGTCGCATTGAGGCCGAGCGAGACGTTGCGCCACAGACTGTCCCACGGCAGCAGCCGGTGCTCCTGGAAAACGACGGCCGGCCGCCGTGGTGCCGTGATGCGCCCGCCGTCGATCGCATCGAGGCCGGCCAGCGCCCGCAGCAGCGTGGTCTTGCCGCAGCCGCTTTCGCCGAGCAGGACGACGAACTCGCCGCGCTCGATGCGCAGGTTGAGGTTCTCGATCACCACGCGACTGCCATAGGCGCGATGCAGTCCCGTCACCACGACGGCCGGCGCAATCGCGGCCGGTGAGGGCACGGCGTGCAGCGTCATCGCGCGCCTCCATAGTTCGGATGCCAGGCCAATAGCCGTCGCTCCAGGGCGCGCGCGATGCCGTCGGCGGAGACGCCGATCAGCGCATAGATCACGATCGTCAGCACGATCACGTCGGTGCGCAGGAACTCGCGCGCATCCATGGCGAGAAAGCCGATGCCGGACTGGGCGCCGATGGTCTCCGCGACCACCAGCGCCAGCCACGCGGTCGCCAGCGCATAGCGCACACCGGTCAGGATCGATGGCAGGGCGCCGGGCAGGATGACGCGCCGGATCAGCTCGAGTATCCCGAGGCCCTGGACGCGGCCGAGCTCGAGCAGCTTCGGATCGACCTGCCGGATGCCCAGCGTGGTGTTGATGTAGATCGGGAAGGCGACGCCGAGCGCGACCAGGAAGATCTTCTGGGCTTCGCCGACGCCGAGCCAGACGATCACCAGCGGTAGCGCGGCGAGAAACGGGATCGCGCGGATCATCTGGATGCTGCGGTCGATGGCAGCCTCCGCGATCCGCGAGAAGCCCACGAGGATGCCGAGCGCGAATCCGACGCTGCCGCCGATCGCAAAACCGGCCGTTGCGCGCAGCAGGCTGACGCCGAGATCGTTCAGCAGGCTTCCGGACGTCGCCAGCTTGAATGCCGTGCGGACGACCTTGCTCGGTGCCGGCAGCACCTGCGGCGAGAGCCAGCCGGCCTGCGCCAGCAATTCCCAGACGATCAGAAGCACGACCGGGGCGAGCCACGACAGCAGCAGCATGCCGCGCCGGCCGATCTCTACTCGTGGCTTCCGGGACGGCGATGCCGTTTGAACGCTGCGCGGCGTTGAATCAAACGCGATCGATGACGCAGCCTGTTCGAGGTTGCTCAAGTCTGTTCTGTCCTCGTCTAACATTGCGCGCGAGCATCATTGATCGCGCGCGGCATGGTTCGCCGTTCTCTCGATGAACGGCGCGTCGCCGCACGAAAGAAGGCGTTGTTCATGTCGCGCAAACTGTCCCACGAATTTTCTCGAACAGAAATAGAGCCGTATTCCAATTGTCGCTGCGTCCGGAGTTTTCTGGTTTATCGACGCGCGCGGCGCGGCAAGGAAAATCTTTTGATGCGCCGCTGCTTGATCTGTCGCCGTGCTTCTTTGAAAACACGCCGACGTAACGTCAGGGAAATCGGAGAGACGGCATGTCGACACGACCGCTTCGCTTTGGCATCTGGGCACTGGTCCATGGTTCGCGCGCGGCCTATCAGGATCCGGAGGAGCCGTATGACGCATCGTGGGAGCGCAATCGCGACCTCGTGCTTGCCGCCGAGGCACTGGGCTACGATTCCACGCTGATCGCGCAGCACACCATCAATCCGCATCGGGAGGATTTCGATCAGCTCGAGGCCTGGAGCGCGGCGGCGGCCGTTGCGGCATTGACCAGCCGGATCGAGATCATCGCGGCCATCAAGCCCTATCTCTATCATCCGGTGGTTCTCGCCAAGCTCGCGCTCGGGATCGAGAACATCAGCCGCGGACGCTTCGCGATCAACCTGGTCAACGCCTGGAACCGGCCCGAACTCGACAAGGCCGGCATCGGCTTTGCCGAGCACGATGCCCGTTACGCCTATGGCCGCGAGTGGATCACGATTGTCTCGCGCCTGATGCAGGGCGAGCGGTTGACCTACAAGGGCGAGCATTTCGACGTCCGCGATTATCTGTTGCGGCCGACGAGCCTCTACCGACCGCGACCATTGATCTATGTCGGCGGCGAATCCGAGCCGGCGCGCGCTTTGGTCGCCGACCACGGCGACGTCTGGTTCATCAATGGTCAGCCGCTCGAGGATGTCGCGGGCCTCATTGCCGACGTGGCGGCGCGGCCGCGGACGTCGGTGCCGCTTCGCTTCGGGCTGTCCGCCTTCGTCATCGCGCGCCAGACGCAGGCCGAGGGCCAGGCCGCCTATGAGCGGCTGCTTGAGCTGTCGCGGAAGGACGCCTCGATGAAGGTGATCCAGCGGCAGAACACTGATCCGAAGGTCGTGATGATGCAGACCATGCAGAAGTCGGAGCGGGTCGGCAGCAACGGCGGCACCGCTGCCGGGCTGGTCGGCAGCTATGATGACGTGGCCGCCCGGATCGGGGCGTTCCATGCCGCGGGCATCGAGTTGTTCATGCTGCAGTTCCAGCCTTTCGAGGCCGAGATGGAACGCTTTGCGAAGGAGATCATCCCGCGCGTCCGCGCAGCGTCATCTGTTGCAAATGATACGCGAGCACTGCCGGCGGGTTCGCGGTAGCTGCGTCACGCGGTTGCGGCGGCTTCCGTCTGACGCGCAAAGCGGCTGATCGGCCGAAGCAAGCCAAAATGCTCACGCAAGGTGGTGCCGGCGTAATTGGTTCGGAACAGACCACGGCGCTGCAGGATCGGCACCACGCTGTCGACGAAGATTTCGAGCCCCGTCGGCAACACGTCGGGCATCAGATTGAATCCGTCGGCCGCGCCAGCCCTGAACCAGGCTTCGATGTCGTTGGCGATCTGCTCGGGCGTGCCGACGATGATGCGGTGTCCGACCCCGCCGCCGAGTGCCCGCAACAATTGCCGGACGGTGAGGTTGCCGCGGCGCGCAAGGTTCACCGTGCCCTGGAACATTGTGTGGTTGGCGTTGGCCGGCAGTGGGAGTGGATCGGGTAGCGGCTTGTCGAGCTCTAGGATCGCAGGATCGACCTGCAATGTGCCCGCGAGACGCGCGAGGCTGTACTCGATCGGAACCAGCTCCCACAGCTCATCCTGCCGCCGTTTCGCCTCGGCTTCAGTGCTGCCGATCACGGTGGCAAGGCCCGGCAGGATGACGATGGAGTCACCGGCGCGACCGTAGGCCGCGGCGCGGGCGCGCAGGTCGCGCGCATAGGCGACGCCTTCCTCGATCGTCTGGGCCAGCGTGAACACGGCTTCAGCCTGCGCGGCAGCGAGGTCACGGCCGTCGCTCGAGCCGCCGGCCTGCACGGTCACCGGGCGGCCCTGCGGTGAACGCGGCACGTTGAGCGGACCGGCCACGGAGTAATGGGCGCCGCGATGCGCGATCGGATGAACCTTCGACGTATCGACAAATCGCGCCGAGGACTTGTCGCCGACAAAGGCGTCGTCCTCCCAACTGTCCCACAGCGCATGGACGACCTCGGCGAACTCCTTGGCGCGCTCGTAGCGGGCCTTGTGCTCCAGCACGTTGCTGAGGCCGAAATTGCGGCTGGCCGACGCGTCGGCAGTGGTCACCGCATTCCAGCCGGCGCGGCCGCCGCTCGCGAGATCCAGGGTCGCGAAGCGGCGCGCGATGTTGTACGGCTCGTTGTAGGTGGTCGAGACGGTCGCGATCAGCCCGATATGGCTGGTCGCCGCGGCCACCGATGCCAGCACGATCGTCGGTTCCATCGACATGAAGGCGCGGTAGTCGATGCGGTCGGTGATCGCCGGTGTGTCGGCAAGGAAGATCGCATCGAGCTTGCCGCGCTCGGCGATCTCAGCCACGCGCACATAATGGCCGACGTCGAAGCAGGCGCGAGGATCGCTTTCGGGCAGCCGCCACGCCGACGCGTATACGCCGGAGTGCAGCAGGTTGACATTGAGGTGAAGCTGACGATCGGACATGGCTGCCACGCATTGAGGTGAGACGATTCACGAAGTATCGCCTGTCTGGCCGCATGAAAACGAATGGCCGGCGCGTCCATGCAAAAAGAAATATCCGTCTCTCCCGTGCGATCTGCGGACAAATCCCGTGTCGATCCTCTGCGATGAACGGAACGGCCTGTCCGTCGCCGCATGAATATTCTTCGGTGCGCAGCGGCAGGGGAAGCTTCGTCCAAGTCTGCGCAAATATCTGAAATTGCCAGGGAAGCCTCCGCGCGTAACGATGTTGTTGCGGCGCATTGCAAGCAATCGGTGCCGCCCGGAGAATTGAACGATGACAGTCCACGAGCGACGCGCCGAACAGCGAACCGCGCCAGGCGGCTCGGTCGAATTCGACGCTGACGTGCTGGTGATCGGCGGCGGGCCGGCGGGGACGTGGGCTGCGGTGAGCGCCGCCGAGCGCGGCGCACGCGTCGTGCTCGCCGACAAGGGATTTTGCGGCACGTCGGGTGCCACCGCGGCTGCCGGCACCGGCGTCTGGTATGTCGATCCCAATCCGGCGCTGCGCGAGGCCGCGATGGCCAATCGCGAAAAGATGGGCGGGCACCTGCAGGATCGCCGCTGGATGACGCGCGTGCTCGACCAGACCTACGAGGACAGCAATCGCCTGGCTGCCTGGGGTTACCCTTACCCGGTCGACGACGGTGGCAAGTCGCAGCGCAACTCGCTGCAAGGGCCGGAATACATGCGCCTGATGCGCAAGCGCACCAAGCAGGCCGGTGTCACCATTCTCGATCACAGCCCGGCGTTTGAGCTGCTGGTGGATGACGACGGCTCGGTGGCGGGAGCCAGTGGCGTGCGCCGCCAGAAGCACGATCGCTGGATCGTGCGCGCCAAGGCTGTCGTCATCGCGACCGGCGGCTGCGCGTTCCTGAGCAAGACGCTGGGATCGAATGTGCTGACCGGAGACGGCTATCTGATGGCCGCGGAGGTCGGGGCCGAGTTCAGCAGCATGGAATTCTCGAATCCCTATGCGATCTCGCCGGCGTTCGGCTCCGTGACCAAGACACTGTTCTACGGCTGGGCGACCTTCAGCTACGAGGACGGCAGCGTCGTTCCCGGTGCGGCATCCAAGGGCGGGCGATCGGCGATTGCGCGCGCGTTGCTTCAGGGGCCGGTTTACGCGCGCCTCGACAAGGCCGACGACGACGTGCAGCGTCACATGCGCGCATCGCAGCCGAATTTCTTCCTGCCGTTCGATCGCACCGGCATCGATCCCTTCAGGGAGCGTTTTTCCGTCACCTTGCGGCTCGAAGGCACCGTGCGCGGCACCGGCGGCCTGCGCATTGTCGACGACAGCTGCGCCACCAGCGTGCCCGGGCTCTATGCCGCCGGTGATGCAGCGACGCGCGAATTGATCTGCGGCGGCTTCACCGGCGGCGGCAGCCACAACGCCGCCTGGGCGATGTCATCGGGGACCTGGGCCGGATGGGGCGCTGCTGGCTATGCAAGGCAGCTGGGCCCGGCGCGTCAGCGACGACTGGCGTCCGCCGGCACCGTCGCGTTCCGGAGCAATGCGGGTCGCGCGTTTGAGCCCGCCGCGCTGGCAAAGGCGGTCCAGGACGAAGTCTATCCGTATGAGCTGAACTACTTCCGGCACGCCTCGCGTCTTGAAGGCGCGCTGGCGCGGCTGGATGCGGCGTGGGTCGATGCATCATCGGCCGTTGCGGCGAGCAAGGACGATCTGCTACGTGCCCGCGAGAGCGCGGCCATGCTGGCGACGTCGCGCTGGATGTACCGCAGCGCGCTGGCGCGGAACGAAAGCCGCGGCATGCATCGCCGCGACGACTATCCCGATCAGGACGACCGCCAACGCCATTACGTGACGAGCGGCGGCTTGGACGAGGTCTGGACCACGGTGCGGCCGCATGCCGAGGCCAGCTATGCAGAGGCGGCGGAATGATCGAGGTGATCGACGCCGAGCGCTGCACGTCCTGCGACATCTGCGTGAATGTCTGCCCCACCAATGTCTTCGACAAGACGGAGGGGATTCCGGTGATCGCCCGTCAGGGCGATTGCCAGACCTGTTTCCTCTGCGAACTGTATTGTCCCGAGGACGCGCTTTACGTGTCGCCTTATGCGGAGGAACCTCGCCCGACCGACGTGGTCGCGTTGCGGCAGACTGCCGCGTTGGGCAGCTACCGCCGCGCGGTCGGCTGGACCGACGAGACGCGCGATCTCCGCGGCATCGACCGCAGCTATCTGCTCTTTGGTCATTGAGCCCGGGCTGTGCCCGGCGACCGAAGCCATTTCCCAATTGGACCGACTGAATGAATGTACATCAATCCCTGACGACGGCGCAGCATGTTGCGCCGCTGCCGTCCATTCCGCTCGCTTCCAACGCGAGCGAAGCCATGATCCGCTTCGAGGCGGTCTCGAAGGTCTATCCGGCCTATCGCGGCAAGCCGAGCGTGCATGCCTTGCAGGCGATCGACTTCGCGATCCCGCGCGGCTCGATCACCGGCGTGATCGGCCGCTCCGGCGCTGGCAAATCGAGCCTCGTCCGCCTCATCAACGGGCTTGAGAAGCCGTCGAGCGGCCGCGTCGTCGTCGATAACAGCGAGATCTCGGCGCTTGCCGGTCGCGAGCTGCGCCTGGCGCAGCGCTCGATCGGCATGATCTTCCAGCACTTCAACCTGCTGTCGTCGCGGACGGCGGCGGACAATATCGCCTTGCCGCTCGAGATCGCCGGCTGGTCCAGGGCCGACATCGCCGTCCGTGTGGCCGAGCTGCTCGAACTCGTCGGCATTGCCGACAAGTACGATCGTTATCCCTCGGAATTGTCCGGCGGCCAGAAGCAGCGCATCGGCATCGCCCGCGCGCTGGCGACTCGGCCGAATGTGCTGCTGTCCGACGAGGCGACGTCGGCGCTCGATCCGCAGACCACGCGTGCGATTCTGGACCTGCTGGCCAACATCAATCGCGAGCTCGGGGTCACGATCGTGCTGATCACCCACGAGATGTCGGTTGTCCGCCAGCTCGCCAAGGAGGTTGCGGTGATCGACGGCGGCCAGGTCGTCGAGCGAGGTCATGTCGCGGAGATCTTCACGCATCCCCGGCATCCGGTCACGCAGGCGTTCCTTTCCGAGGTGATCGGGGACAGTGTTCCGGTCTCGCTGGCGAGCCGCCTTTCGCCACAGCCGGTTGCCGGCGGGCAGACGGTCCTTCGCGTGCAGGTGCGCGGCACTGAAGCCGGCGACACCGTGGTGGCGCGGCTTTCGCGCGAACTGTCCCATGACGTGGCGCTGCTATCGGCCCGCATCGATGAGATCGGCGGCCAGCACGTGGGTTCGCTAATCCTTGGCATTCCCGGCGGTGAAGCCGCGGCCAGGCAGGCCCTGGCCTATCTTTCTCAGCATGACATTCTGGTGGAGCGTCTCGGCTATGTCGCGTGAACTCATCAACCTGATCGTTCAGGCCACGGGCGAGAGCCTTTTCATGGTCTCGGTGGCCGCGCTGGTTGCGACCGCGCTGGGCCTTCCGCTTGGGGTCTTCCTGGCGACCAGCCGGAAAGGGGAGCTGTTCGCCGCGCCGTCAGCCAATGGCGTGCTCGGCGTCATCGTCAATGCGGCCCGCTCGACGCCGTTCATCATCCTGGTGGTTGCGATCATTCCGTTCACGCGGCTGATTGCCGGCACCTCGATCGGATCGGGCGCGGCAATCGTGCCGCTCACCATCGCGGCAACGCCGTTCATTGCCCGTCTGGTCGAGGCGGCGATCCGCGAGGTCGATGCCGGTCTGATCGAGACGGCGTCCTCGTTCGGTGCAAGCCCGTTGCAGATCGTGTTCAAGGTCTTGATCCCGGAGGCGTTGCCGGGCCTGGTGCTGGCCCTGACACTCGCGGTGGTCAGCCTGCTCGGCTACTCAGCAATGGTCGGGGCCGTCGGAGGCGGTGGCCTCGGCGACCTCGGCATTCGCTACGGCTATCAGCGCTTCATGCCCGAAATGATGCTGGCGGTCGTCGTCGTTTTGATCGCGCTGGTTCAGACCGTGCAGACCGCCGGCGACTACCTGGCGCGCCGCGTCAACCGCCGCCTGCGCCATCGCTAGGCAGCGCCGTCACGATCCCTTCGGCGCCCAGATCCTGACGTCGCCGGTATCGACCTTGCGTGGCAGCAGACCTTCGGCCGTGAAGGTATCGGCGATCTTCTGCTGCTCGGAAAGGTCGGCCGCGGTGACTACGCCGACCTTGTAGGAGCGGTTGCTGTTGGCCTCCTCCACCGTGGCGGCGTCGATGCCCCACAGGCCGGCGAGCAGCGCCGCGGCGTCGTTCGGATTGGCTTTGACCCAGGTGCCGGTTTCGACCAGCCTGGCAAAGATGACATTCAGTGCATCGGCCCGCTTTTCGGCGAACGCGGCCGACGCGAGATAGTAGCGCTTGTAGCTTGCGAGCCCGCCGCTGCCGTCGGTCAGGATGCGCGCGCCGGACTGGCGTTGCGCGCTGCTGAGGAACGGATCCCAAGCGACCCAGGCGTCGACATTGCCGCTGACGAATGCCGCGCGGCCATCGGCCGGCGTCAGATAGGCCGGCGTGATGTCCTTGAAGGACAGTCCGGCCTTGGCCAGCACCGCCAGCAGCAGGAAGTGGCTGCCCGCGCCCTTGGTCACCGCGACCTTCTTGCCCTTGAGATCGGCCGGCGCTTTGATCGCGGAATCCTTCGGCACCAGGATCGCCTGCGCCGATGGAGAAGCGGCTTCCTCGGCGACGTAAGCGAGCTTGGCGCCGGCGGCCTGGGCGAAGATCGGCACGGTGTCGGCCACGTCGGCTCCGAAATCGATGCTGCCGACATTGATGGCCTCGAGCAGCGGCAGGCCGCTGGTGAACTCGTGCCACGACACGGTGATGCCGAGCGGCGCCAACGCCTTCTCCAGCGCGCCGTTGGTCTTCAGGATCGCGGTCAGCGTCGACGATTTCTGGTAGCCGATCCGGATTTCCTCGGCGGCCGCAGGCCGGACCAGCGAGGTCATCGCAAGCAGCCCGATGGCGGCGACAGCAAGACGGCGTGACATCGCAGTCGCCGATGATGCGGCCTGCGCTTGCGGGATGGGGCGGGCAATGATGGGCATGGCAAGTTGTCCTGAGCCGGTTCGATCTGTTGCCATTTGTGTGCAATCGGTGCGCCGGAGGCAATCGCGGAGAAATCGTCCGAACGAGTGCTATTTTCTCTGCAAGCGAAGTCAGCGAGAAAAGTATTTTTGGCCTACGCGTTGCCGCCGGCATCAGCAGATAAGTCGCTCGCTGCGCCAACATGCCCGGCCGGCTCCATTCTCTTTTCATCGCGGCCACAGCAGCGGTGACTCGTCATGGGGAAAAATTTGGATTCTCATTTCATTGATTTCGTCCCCAGCGCGGGCGATGAGCTTGATAGCGAGTTCAGTTCCATGGAGACCAAGATGTTGCTTCGATCCATTTTCGCTGTTGCAGGCGTTGTTGCGATCTGGTCGACCGCCGCCGCGGCAGAAACGATCAAGATCGGCGTGACGCCCGGGCCGCATGCACAAATCCTCGAGGCCGTGAAACCGATCGCGGCGAAGAGCGGGCTCGAGCTTCAGCTTATCGAGTTCTCCGACTATGTCGTTCCGAACGCGGCGCTCGACGCCGGCGACATCCAGGCCAACTCGTTTCAGAACCAGCCTTATCTGGACAACCAGAAAGCCGATCGCGGCTACAAGATCGAGCAGGTGGGACTGACGGTCAATTTTCCGATCGGCGTCTATTCGCGCAAGCACAAGAGCTGGGCCGACGTTCCTGACGGAGCCAAGGTCTCAATTCCCAATGATCCGACCAATGGCGGCCGGGCGCTGCTTCTGCTGCGCGACAAGGGCGCAATCAAGCTGAAGAGCGACGTCGGCTTCAAGCCGACCGTTATCGACATCGCCGACAATCCCAAAAACCTGAAATTCGTCGAGGTCGACGCAGCCCAGGCGCCCCGCGCGCTCGACGATGTCGATGCGGCGGTCATCAACACCAACTATGCGACACAGGCCGGTCTCGATCCGGTCAAGGATCCGATCCTGCGCGAGGATCCGAAAGGGCCATACGTCAATCTGATTGCGGTGCGCTCCGCCGACAAGGACAAGCCGTGGGTCAAGATCCTGGTCGATAGTTACCACACGCCTGAGATCAAGGAATTTGTGCTCACCAAGTTCAAGGGCGCGGTGTTGCCGAGCTGGTAGTCGCCGACCTGACTGTTGAGGAAGAGCCATGCGCATCGTGATGACGGCGGTTGCCGCCGTAGCATTTTTGATCGGCACCGCCAGGGCCGGGACCATCCGGGTCGGCGTCACCGCCGGACCCCACGCGGAGATCCTTGAAGTCGTCAAGAAGGTGGCGGCCGGCCGCGGGATCGATATCAAGGTGGTCGAATTCACCGACTATGTGATCCCGAACCAGGCGCTCGCGCTCGGGGATCTCGAGGCCAATTCGTTCCAGCACGAACCCTATTTGAAGAACCAGATATCGAAGACCGGCTGGAAGATCGTCAAGGTCGCCAACACGATTGCGTCGCCGCAGGGTGTCTACTCGTTGAAATACAAGAAGCTGGCCGATCTTCCGGATGGCGGGCGGGTGGCGATCGCCAACGATCCTTCCATGGTGCGCGCGGCCTGATGATCCTTGCGCTGCACGGCGTGATCAAGCTCAAGGACCCCAACAACGTCGCGTCGACCATTGCCGACATCACTGACAATCCGAAGCATCTGCGCTTCGTCGAGCTTGATGCCGCGCAGTTGCCGCGTTCCCTGCAAGATGTCGATCTGGTCTCGATCAACAACAATTATGCGGTTCAGGCCGGGCTCAATCCCGCCACCGATGCAATTGCCCGCGAGGCGGCCGATGGCCCGTGGGTCAACATCGTTGCCGTGCGCGAGGCGGACAAGGACAAGCCCTGGGTCAAGCAGCTGATCGATGCCTACCATTCCGAGGAGGTCAAGGCATTCCTCGAGAAACGCTTCAAGGGCACCTACATCGCAACCTGGTGACGGGCGTTGATCGCCCATCGCCAGGAGGTTTCCAGGCTGATCTATTCGGCGGCTTCGGTGCGCGCTGCCGTCGAGGCGCGGCGGAAGCCGGCGCCGGGATGCGTGGCGTCAAGATAGGGTCCGCGTCCGGGGAACAGCTTCTCGCGGAGCGTGCCTTCGCGATAGGCTGTCTTGTAGACTCCGCGTGACTGCAATTCTGGCACGACGAGGTCGACGAATGACGTCAGTGATTCCGGCGCGACGAGGCGGAACAGGTTGAAGCCGTCGACGTCGGTTTCGTCGGCCCAGGCGATCAGCTCATCGGCCACGTCCTGGGGCGAGCCGACCACGAATGGCGAGCGTGCGCCGATCCGGCTCAGCGTCGCGAGATCACCGACCTTGACCGGCCGCTCGCTCCGCAACGTGAAATTCTCGACCATCGACTGGATCGCGTTGCTCTCGACATATTGTACCGCCTGATCGGGACGATAGTTCGAGAAGTCGATGCCGGTCCAGCCCGAGAGCAGAGCCAGCTGGCCGGCTTGATCGACATACCCTGCGTACTCCTCGAGCAGATCGCTGGCCTCCGCGCGCGTCGGGGCAACGATCACGGTCGCGCCGGCGAACAGGCGGATATCATAGAGATCTCGTCCGAACGCCTTGGCCGCTTCCCTGATCTCGCGTACGGCACGGGCCAGAATGGGCCTGGTCTGGCCGTTGAGGAAGATCGCCTCCGCGTGCCTCGCCGCGAAGGCGCGGCCGCGCTTCGAGGTTCCCGCCTGATACAGCAACGGTGTGCGTTGTGGCGAGGGTTCGGCGAGGTGGATGCCGTCGACCTGGTAATGAAGTCCCTGGTGCCGCACATTGTGGATCCTTGCCGGATCCGTGAACACGCGCGCTGTCCGGTCACGGCGAACCGCGCCGTCCTCCCAGCTGCCTTCCCATAGCTTATAGCTCGCAATGAGAAACTCCTCGGCCGCCTCGTAGCGTTCATCATGCGCGCGGTTGGCCTCAAGGCCCATTCCGCGGGCGCCGCTGTCGAGATAGCCGGTGACGATGTTCCAGCCGATCCGCCCGCGAGTGAGATGATCGAGCGTCGAGAAGCGGCGGGCGAACTGGTAGGGATGCTCGTAGGTGAGGTTGGATGTGATGCCGAAGCCGAGATGCTTCGTTGCGTAAGCCATGGCGGAGACGAGCAGGGTCGGCTCGGCGTTCGGCAATTGAACGGCGTGACGCAGCGCAGTGTCAGGACTGCTGCCGTAGACGTCATAGATACCAAAGACGTCGGCGAGGAAGATGCCGTCGAGCAGGCCGCGTTCGGCGGTTCTGGCGTAGTCGACCCAATAGTCGAGCGAGTTGTAGTTAAGTGAAGTGTCGCGCGGATGCGACCAGAGACCGGCCCAGTTGTGGCTCGGCGCCATCATGTTGAACGCGTTGAAGCGAAGTGCCTTTGGTCTGGTCATTGCGCGATTCCGCTAATTGAGGACTGAGAGGTGATTTATCACGTCAGCTGCGCGGCTTTATTTTCTATATGGAAAGACAGGATCAAAATCGTGCTTTGTCTTCGATCCGGCGCAGCAGAGATTCGTTTGTTCGACGTCATCGTGCTGTTCGAAATGACGGTATGCACGACATTGCGTACTGATTTGCAGGCGCGATCGGCAGATGACTCATCAGCTCCACTGAGCCGTTCAAACCGGCGGAGCAGTGAAACAAATGTTACGCGACAGGCGCCGCGGCTGAAAAATTAGCGACGCCATCAGACGCGCCGCCAGCACGCTCATCGCTATTTTCTCCGATGTCTCGACAGTCGCGGACGCTGCTGCGCATCATTCTTTGCCTTTTGATGCTGGGTCCACGGATTTCAGGAGAATTTCGAGATGCCGATCGAAACCAAGAATGTCGAGACGCTCGCCTTGCATGGCGGATCGTACCGGTCCGACCCGGCGACCGGCGCCGTCGCCGTTCCGATCTACCAAACGACGTCCTTTCAATTCGAGAATACCGATCACGCATCGCGGCTGTTCGCCCTGGAGGCGATCGGACAGATCTACACCAGGATCAAGAATCCGACGGCTGACGCGTTCGAGGAGCGCCTGGCCGCGCTGGAAGGCGGCGTTGGCGCGCTGGCCGTGGCGTCGGGCCAGTCGGCGACGGCTTACGCGATCTTCAACATCGCGCAAGCCGGCGACAATATCGTCTCATCGACCGATCTGTACGGCGGCACCTGGACGCTGCTGTCGCAGACGCTGAAGCAGTTCGGCATCGAGGCTCGCTTCGTCGATCCGGCCGATCCGGAAAACTTCCGCCGGGCGACCGATGCGAAGACCCGGGCCTATTTCGCCGAGACGCTGCCGAACCCCAAGCTCAACGTCTTCCCGATCAGGGAAGTCGCGGATATCGGCCGTTCGCTCGCCGTGCCGCTGATTCTCGACAACACCGCCGTCCCGCTCATTGCGCGCCCGTTCGAGCACGGCGCAGCGATCGTCGTCTATTCCGCGACAAAGTATATCGGCGGCCACGGCACGTCGATTGGCGGAGCGATCATCGATGGCGGCAATTTCGACTGGGCGGCGCACGCCGAGCGCTTCCCGCTGCTGACGCAGCCGGACGATGCCTATCACGGCGCGATCTGGACCGAGGCAGCCAAGCCGCTCGGTCCGATCGCCTACATCCTGCGCGCACGCGTGAAGCTGCTGCGCGATCTCGGTGCCGCGGTCGCTCCCCAGAACGCATTTCAGTTCATCCAGGGACTCGAGACCTTGCCCCTGCGGCTGCGTCAGCACAATGAGAACGCGATCAAGGTCGCGAATTTCCTGGCACGACATCCCGCCGTTTCGCACGTGATCTTCCCCGGACTGCAGAGCGGGGAGGACCGGCGCCGCGCCGATCTCTATCTGAAGGGCGGCTATGGCGGGCTGGTCGGCTTCGAGCTGAAGGGGGGCGTCGAGACCGGCCGTCGTTTCATCGATGCGCTGAAACTGTTCTATCACGTCGCCAATATCGGCGATGCGCGCTCGCTGGCGATCCATCCGGCATCGACCACCCATCAGCAACTGAGCGGCGCAGAGCAGCTCGCGGCAGGCGTGACGCCCGGCTACATCAGGCTTTCGGTCGGCATCGAGCATCCCGACGACATCCTCGCCGACCTCACCCAGGCATTGACTGATGCTGAGGCGGGAAGCAGCGGCCGCAAGGCGGCCTGATCGATCCCTGAAGACGGAGTTGAAACCGAGACCATGAAGACATTGTTGCGCCTGGCGCAGGCGGCTGGCGTGCTGCTTGCCATGACTGCGGCCGCCGTTGCGGACGAACCTCTCAAGATCGCGACCAGCGCCGGCCCGGTCGGTCAGCTGGCTGGCTTTGCCGCCAAGCTCGCCAAGGACAAGGGGCAGGACGTCAAGATCGTCGAGCTGTCGGACTGGGTCGCGTTGAACGAGGTGGTGAACAGCGGCGACGTCGACGCCAACCTGTTCCAGCACGCCACCTATCTCGCGATCCAGAACAAGCAGCGCGGCTTCGACCTGGTCCAGGTCGACAAGGTCGGCGTGATCGCGCCCGTCGGGCTGTTCTCGAAGAAGATCAAGTCGCTCGAGGAGATCAAGTCCGGCGACAGCGTTGCGATCCCGAACGAGCCGCTCAACGGCGCGCGTGGCTTGATCCTGCTCGAACGCGCCGGACTGATCAAGCTGGCGCCGGGCAAGGGTTTTTCGGTCAATCGGTTTGATATCATCGAAAATCCCAAGAACCTGAAGATCGTCGAGCTCGATCCGGCGCAGACCTACCGGTCGCTCGATGACGTCACGCTTGCGCTCGTCAACATCACCTATCTGATACCGGCCGGCGGTGATCCAAAATCGGCGCTGGTGATCGACCGCACGGTCGATGACGGTCTCGTGCTGCGCTTTGCCGCGCGGCCGGACAAGAAGGACGATCCGCGCCTGAAGGCCTTCATCCAGGTCTTCAATTCACCCGAGGTCAAGCACTTCATCGAGGAGAAGCTGCCGGCGTTCATTCCGGCCGGCTTCGGCAGCTAGAGCTTTCTCGAGCGAAGTGGACGCCGGTTCGCGGCAGGAAAGCGCGTCAAAAACTAGAATCTAGAGCCCCGTTCCGATTCCATCGGAACGGGGCTCTAGACGCGCGCGAAGGATGCGAGCCGCCGTTCCTCGTCGGCGCGAACCGGTAGAGCGGGCGCTGTCATGCTATCGCTCTGTGCGTGATCTTGCCGCACGACATGTGCGGCGTGGGCAGACTGACGTCAGCGTCGCGAAGGATCACATCTGCCGCGGTCTCGATTGGGCATGCGTCGCGGCAACGAGCGATCAGCCGTGAGGACCAAACAGAAAGAGTTCGTGCATGTCCTTGCCGTCCGGGTTGGCAGCGCGCGCCAGCCGCCGCTGCCATCTCTTCAGCCGACGGGCCGCGCGACGAAGGACGTGGAGCCAAGAGGATGTCCGCACCCAGAGCCTCCTTCGCATTCCGAGCCGTTCGATGAACGATAACACGCTCCTGTTCGGGACGCGCGCGAAACTCGGCGGCGCCGCGAACTTTGCAATTAGACGCGCATGGCGAGGCGATTTGCAGCAGAGAGATGCTCTCGCGACGCGGCGCCAGGAAAATTCATTCCGGGCAATGTTGCCCGATCGCCGAGCTTATGGAATTGTCCGACCGGATGGTCAATAAATAGCGGTTCGGAGGCGGGGCTGTGGTCCCGGAACTTTGCGACTATTGACTGACATCTCTGGACGATGGCCGAACGGCCGCCTGGTGAAACGGACAAGACATGGCCCGATCGCGCGCCAAGGACTATGACGACAAGCGCCTCTCGATGCTGCATCGTTCGGCCGAGCTGTTTGCCGCATCGGGATATGTCGGCACGTCGATGAACACCATCGCCGATGCCTGCGGGGTTTCGAAGGCGCTGCTCTATCACTATTATCCCGACAAGGAAGCGATCCTGTTCGATATCCTGTCGTCGCACCTCGCGAAGCTGGTGGCGGCGGTCCGCAAGGCGAGCGCACAGGCCGGCGATCCGGTCGCACGCTTCAGGACGATCGTTGCGACCCTGCTCGAGCTCTACCGGCATGCCGACGCCGAACATCAGGTCCAGATCTCAAGTCTCAAGCTGTTGCCGAAGGACAAGCAGCAGCCGCTGCTCGCAAGCGAGCGGATCCTGGTCGGGATCATGTCGGACGCACTCGCCGCCGCCGTGCCGGCGGCGAAGCACAAGCGCCTGCTCAAGCCGCTGACGATGAGCGTCTTCGGCATGCTGAACTGGCATTACATGTGGTTTCGCGAGGGCGGGCCGATGACCCGCGCCGAATATGCCGGTTTCGTCGCGCAACTCGTGCTGGCCGGTGCCGACGATGCCGCGGCCGCCGCCACCCGGCCGCGCGGCAGGGCGAAATCGGCCGGCCCGCAGCCGGCAGGCCGAGTTGCTCTGACGCGGGCCGTTAAGCCCGCATCGCATTCATCGTCAGCAGCTCGTAGGTCGCCGCGGTTTCGCCGGTGCCGGTCGTGATCTCGACGTCCCAGCGTACCTCGCCATATTGCTTGTTGCGCGGCATCTTCTCCTTCGCGGTCAGCCGCACCTGGATCTGTTCGCCGGGCTGGACGGGTTTGACGAAGCGCAGCGAGTCGAGGCCGTAATTCGCCAGCACCGGCCCGTAGTCGGGATCGACGAACAGGCCGGCCGCAAACGACAGCAGCAGATAGCCATGCGCGACGCGGCCTGGGAAGAACGGATGCCCCTTGGTCGCTTCCTCGTCCATATGGGCGTAGAAGGTGTCGCCCGTGAAATGCGCGAAGTGCTCGATGTCGTCGAGCGTGATCTGCCGCGACTTCGAGACCAGCGTGCGGCCGATCTCGAGATCGTCATAGTGATAGCGGAACGGATGCAGGTCGCCTTCGAGCATCGGGCTGCCCTTGAACCAGCGGCCGGTGACGCCGCTCAGCATCGCCGGCGATCCCTGCAATGCGGTGCGCTGCATGTAGTGCTGGAGGCTGCGGACGCCGCCCAGTTCCTCGCCGCCGCCGGCCCGGCCGGGGCCGCCGTGAACCATCTGCGGCATCGGCGAACCGTGTCCGGTGTGCTCGCTCGCGCAGTCGCGGTCGATGATCGCGACGCGGCCGTGAAAACTGCCGATGCCAAATGCCAGTTCGGTCGCGGCGGGGATGTCGTGCGTGTAGATGGATGCGACGAGGCTGCCGCCGCCGCGATTGGTCAGCGCGATCGCCTGCTCCAGATCGTCGTAACCCATCACGGTGCTGACAGGGCCGAACGCCTCGATCGCGTGGACTGCGGATGCGGCGAGCGGCTTGGCGCAATGCAGCAGCAGCGGCGGAACGAAGGCGCCGCGCTTCGCGTCGGCATCGAGCAGCGCGAAGTTGCCGGGATCGCCGGCCACCAGTTCGGCTTCGGCGCGAAGCTTCGCGACATGGGCAAGCACATCGCTGCGCTGGCCGAGCCCGACAAGCGGCCCCATCCTGACCTTGTCGTTTTCGGGATTGCCGATCGTGACCTTGGCCAGACGGTCGCGCAGCGCCGTGATCACGGCATCGAGTCGTGCCGACGGCACCAGCGCGCGACGGATCGCGGTGCATTTCTGGCCGGCCTTGACCGTCATCTCCTTCGCCACTTCCTTGACGAAGAGGTCGAACTCCGGACTTCCCGGCACTGCGTCCGGAGCGAGGATTGCGGCGTTCAGCGAATCCCGTTCGGCGATGAACCTGACCGCCTCGCGCGCGATGACCAGATGCCGCTGCAGTTTTTGCGACGTGTCGGTCGAGCCTGTGAAGGACACCACGTCCTGGCAGGTCAGATGGTCGAGCAGGTTGCCGGTCGATCCGACGATGAATTGCAGCACGCCTTCGGGCAGCACGCCGGATTCGGTGATGATCCGGACCAACTCGTGGGCGACATAGGAGGTGACCGTCGCGGGCTTGGTCACGACGGGCACGCCGGCCAGCAGCGCGGGCGCCAGCTTCTCCAGCATGCCCCAGCACGGGAAGTTGAATGCGTTGATGTGCACGGCGACGCCGTGCAGCGGCGTCACGATATGCTGACCGGCGAATGCGCCAGCCTTGGAGAGCCCTTCGACGTTGCCATCGAGCAGGAATTTGCTGTTCGGGAGCTCGCGGCGGCCCTTGCCGGCATAGGCGAACAACGTGCCGATGCCGCCGTCGACGTCGATCATTGCGTCGGTGCGGGTTGCGCCTGCGTGGAATGACAGTTTGTAGAGCCGGTCCTTGTGCTGGGTCAGATAGTCGGCCAGCGCCTTCAGTAGGCCCGCGCGCTGATGGAACGTCAGCTTTCTGAGATGTTTGCCGCCGATCGCGCGGCCATAGGCGAGGATCTCGCGCATGTCGAGATCGCTCCTGGTGGTGACCGCCACCACATCGCCGGTGACGGCACTGTGAATCTCGGCTGCCGGTTCGCCCGGGCCGGACCATTTTCCGCGCACGAAGCTGTCGAGCTTCATGACGTTGCCCGCCGTCCGTGCACCACTGGATTGAGGCTGTGTCATCGCAATTGGACCTTCTGACTTGTGATCAATGATGCGTCTCGCCTTGACGGCGGAATGTTCAATCCGAACGTTCAAGCTTTGGCTCGTCCGACAAAGCGCGTCGCGCGCTTTCGAGAAAGGCGTTGAGTGTCACGATATCCGGCTCGGATGTTGGTCAACACCAGATCGCTGACCATGATGACCTCCCGTTGCGGCTTCTGGCGGCCGAAGGTTGCGTGACCTGTACTTGGATTACTATTGACCGTCCGGTCAGTCAATTATAATCCGCGTAACGCATGGATGACGACACCGGGCAATATCGAGCGAGCACGATTTCGGTCTCGGTTGCATTTCAGACCCGACAAGAACGTCAGGATGATCCGGCGAGCATCGCCTGTCTGCAGCAAAAGTGCCGACACGTAAGCACGGTCCCGTGCACTCGAACGGTGTCATGCTGCCACAAATCGGCCGAATATCACCGGCGACCTCCTGCCGCCATGAGGATTGGCCGATGACGATGCAGTCGCCGGATATCGCCGGGTTTCGGTTCTCGACCGCGGATTTCGGCGAGCGCGACCGCTTGCCGATCTTTCGCGAGCAGATCGGGCGGATGATCGCGAAGCTCGATCCGGAGCCACTGAGCGTCGGCGCGTTCCATGCCGAAGCCAATGTGCGCGAGCTGCCTGGGCTCGGGATCGGATCCTGGGCGTGCAGCAACCTCAAGATCGCACGGCCGCGCGAGCTGCTCGACGGCAATGACGACCTTGTGCTGACGATCATCACGAGCGGCAACGCCCGCGCGTCGCAGCGCGGCCGCGACATCGAGCTGGGCCCGGGGCAGGCCGTGCTGGAGTCGAACGCGGAGGTCGGCAACATGGTGGTCCCGGTCTCGCCGAGCCGTTTCGTCGGTCTCAGGCTCCCGCGCAAGGCGCTGGCACTGCTGGTCCGCGATCCCGAGGACATGCTGAACCGGTCGTTGCCCGCGAACACCGAGGCGATGCGTCTGCCGGCGCTCTACATCAGGGAGCTTGACGACAGCTACCAGCTCGCGACGCCCGAGCTGCGCGGCGCCGTCGTCCGGCATCTGGTCGATCTCGGGCGACGTCGCAAACAGCGCTCTCGGCCAGCCTGTGTGCTGTCGCGCACACAACATCGCCGCCCAATCACGTCCGCTGCGGGCGATTTCAGACATCAATGCACGACAACGTGTTTCACATTGTTGCCCGATGTCGCATATGTCCAATCCCCCGTCGCCTCAGTCCGAGCCTGCCGATCGTCTCGCGCTTAAAAGGCAGCCCCCGGTGATCGTTGCAATCGGCGGATTCGTCGACTGCGATGCATTGAGGCGACTTGAGACCATCGAGGAGAATGTGATGAAGTTTGCACTTCGAGGATATTTTCTTGCGCTCGGCGCGAGCCTGGCCTTGTCCGGCGCCGCCACGGCACAGGATATCAGTGTTGCCGTGGTCGGGCCGATGACCGGCTCCGAGGCGAGCTTTGGCCAGCAGTTCAAGAACGGTGCTGATCTCGCGATTGCCGACATCAATGCGGCGGGTGGCGTGCTTGGCAAGAAGCTGAAGCTGGAGGTCGGCGACGATGCCTGCGATCCGAAGCAGGCGGTGTCGGTTGCCGAGAAGATGGCAGGCGCGAGGATTCCGTTCGTCGTTGGGCATTTCTGCTCATCGACCTCGATCCCTGCGTCGGACGCCTATGCCGAGGGCAATGTGCTGCAGATCACGCCGGGCTCGACCAATCCGCAATTCACCGAGCGCGGGTTGTGGAACACGTTCCGTGTCTGCGGCCGGGATGACCAGCAGGGCACGGTTGCGGCCGCCTACATTATCAAGAACTACAAGACCAAGAACGTCGCGATCATCCACGACAAGACGACCTACGGCAAAGGCCTTGCCGACGAAACGAAGAACGCCATCAACGCCGCGGGCGTGAAGGAAAAGCTCTATGAGGCCTATACCAAGGGCGACAAGGATTTTGCTGCCCTGGTATCCCGCTTCAAGAAGGAGTCGATCGATTTCGTCTATGTCGGCGGCTATTATGCCGAGGCAGCGTTGATCCTGCGCCAGATGCGCGAGCAGGGCGTCAATGCGGTGCTGATGGGCGGCGACGCCCTGGTCGACAAGCAGTTCGCCGCGATCGCAGGTCCGCTCGCCGAAGGCTCTCTGTTCACCTTCTCGCCCGACCCGCGCAAAAAGGCGACCGCGGCCGCGACCTTGAAGAAGTTCAAGGACAAGGGCATCGATCCCGACGGCTACACGCTCTACAGCTATGCCGCGTTCCAGATCTGGAGCCAGGCCGCAGCCCGTGCCCAGACCACGGACGCCAAGAAGGTCGCGGCGGCCATCAAGGCCGGAAGCTGGGATACCGTGCTCGGCAAGATCAGCTACACGCCGAAGGGTGACATCACCCTGATCGACTACGTCGTGTACCGCCGCGACAAGGACGGCAACTACGCCGAACTGCCGGCCGGTCAATGATCGCCGGAGCGTTTTCGAGCGAAGCTGATATCGGTTCGCGTGAAGAAAACGCGTCAGAGCAAAATCGAGAGCCACCGTTCCGATGCAATCGGAACGGTGGCAACCCTGGCCAGGCTGAATCGTTTCCCGCTGCGTTCGTGACCGGCGCGTCCGGTCACACGTTCCGGGCAAAGCGCGCAGCGCCGAGGATCGGCGTGAGCCATGCGACGGCGCGATCGGTATAGATCTCGGCTTGCGGCTGCAATCCTTCCATGCTGTCGAGCGTGCCGGCCTTCACCACGACCTTGCCGGGCATCAATGCGGTCTTCGCAAGCAGAGGGGACCCGCAGCGCCCGCAGAAATGACGATGGACCGGATAGCCGCTGTCGCCCTTGTCGACGAACACCACCGTCTCGCCCGACTGCTGGTAGTCGGCTTCGCGGATCACGAGGTTGAACGAGAACAGGCTGCCGCTTTGCCGCTGGCAATGTGTGCAATGACATATCGCGATGCTCCGCGGTTCGCTCTTGAGCGTGTAACGCACCGCGCCGCACAGGCAGCCGCCGTTCCGTTCCTGCATGCTGGTTTCTCCCATCCGATGACGCCGTCGCCGCGACAGGGACGCCGCCTCAGGCGTCGCCAATCACGGCATCGATGAATGTGGTGGCGGATTCCCTCAACTGCTTGCGGCTGTATCCGGCGCGCTCCATCACGGCGAGCCCGCGCGTGAACGTCACGATGACGCGCGCCAGCCGGTTCGCATCGGCCGTGCTGCGCCTGTTCGGCGCCGCGCTGATGGCCTTGCCGACCAGCTGCTCGAGCCGGGTGAGCACGTCCTGCACGCGCTGACGCACATCCGCGCTCGAAACGGACGCGTCGAGCGCGGTGCGCGTGGTCAGACAGCCCCGTTGCGGCGTGCCGTCGGTCATGTTGACGATGATCATGTCAAAGAAGCCCCTCAGCCTCGCTGCGGTATCGCCCTGCGCCAATGCGCTGCCGGCCGCGTCCAGGAATTGCGCGGCATACTGGTCGAAGGCGCGCAGGAAGATCGCTTCCTTGTCGCCATAGGCATTGTAGAGGCTGCCGCGCTGGACGCCGGTCGCAGCCGCGAGGTCCTGCATGGTCGCATCGTGCAGGCCCTTGCGCCAGAACACGTCGAGCGCGGTTGCGATCATCTCGTCTTCGTCGAACTGACGCACGCCCACCATTCGATCTACTCCACCGGGTCATTCTTGACACAATCGTCAATATTGACAATGATGTCAAGAATGAACCTGAGGAGATCCAGATGATTACCGCTGTCACGACGTTCAAGCTGCCGAAGCCGATCACGCGCGAGGAAGCTCGCAGCATCTTCCTGAGCACCGCGCCGATCTATCGCGGCATTCAGGGGCTGTTCCGAAAGACCTATGTGCTGTCCGAGGACGGGATGACGGCCGGCGGTATCTATTTCTGGAACTCGAGGGTGGAGGCGGAAGCACTGTATACCGACGCGTGGCGCGTCCGCGCCCGCGAGAAATATGGCGCCGATCCGACGGTGACCTATTTCGAGAGTCCTGTGGTGGTCGACAACCTTGCCCAGCAGATTGTTGCCGACGATTAGCAACGATGCAGCGCTGGCGGATGCGCATCACAGCGCATTGAGCGCCTTGCGCGACGGAGCGAGCGGCAGCCATTCTGGAATCTGCCGCCTGGCGAGCCAGTACGGCCGCCAGATCGCGCGCCAGGTTGGGCGGTCGAGAGGCGCGGTGCCCCATCTGCGTTGCTCGATCTCCATCCGCAACAGGTCGTGGCCATGCAGCCATTGGCGTGCCGCCCACCAGACCTCGCGCGGCATCACGGCGTTCCGGATACCGGTGAGCTCGGCGATACCTGGCAACGGACCCTCAAAACGCGCCGCAACTCTCAGGGTGGCGACGCGTTGCCCGCTCCGCCTGACGCTCCACAGCCGCGAGCGATTGTGGGCGAGGTTGGGACCGTAGGTGCGCAGGCAATTCTGCATCGCTTCCGCCTCCTCCGAGATATCGGTGGTCGAGTTCAGCGGGATGAAGTCGTAACCGTCAACGCGGCCCGGCTGCAGCCACATATCCGCGATCTGCTCCGAGCCGAGGCTGACATGCAGCGCGATCATCGTGCGCCACGCATCGGCGGCCGCGAGCGCCGAGCCGATCTGCATGCTCGGCGTCCACCTCCGGTCGATCAGTGTATGTCCCAGCGTCGCCGGCTGCGTGGAGAACCAAGCCCACAGGCCGACGAGCCGCAATCGCGCAGGATCGGTGCGTGGCGGCGCCCGGACCAGCTCGCGCGCGATCCAGACCGCCGCCGGCCCATGTGCGAGCTCGGCAACCGCCGCGACGGATTTCAGCCAGATCGGCGCGAGCTTCGGTGACGGCGGCAGGTGGTTCGCGATCTGCCGGCGAAACAGCTCGTCATCGGGCAGTCCCGTGATCGGAGCGGTGAATGCTTCCGGCGGCAATCTGCGCAGCCACAGCGGAATGCCCGCCGCGGCCGCGGCGTCCGCGAGCGAGCGGATGACGCATGCGCGTGCGCGCGCCGACGCGATCCCGGCTCGCGGGACCGCCAGCGCGAATAGCAGCGCAGGGAAGCTCGCGGCAAGGTCCGCAAGACGCGTGTGCCGCATGGCCAGCGCGCGGACCTTTCCCTGAACGTGCGGATGATACCTCCGCAGCTGATGTTCGAGCAGCACGGAGCGTGTGGCCTCGCGACGAGAGGCCACCAGAAGCGTCGAGGTCATGACAGAAGTTCCGCAAGCGCGGAGCCGAAGGCCCGCGGCAGATTTGATTGCGGGTGGGTGTTGCGATTTCACCCGGGATACGATCCCGGGACGCGCGTCAAATATCGCGCGGCGAACCGGGGAAGCGCACAGACCTGAACATCGTCGCCTCCTGCGTTGAATTGCGGAGCGCTCCCATAGCCTATTTCCCGCCGCTAGGCAACGTGAAGCCGTGCATTGCATTTTAGCGATGTGGTGCGTGCGCGATGAGAGACCTCACCGCGGCGTCGGCCGCCAAGGTCTCTTCACGATCCCGGTCAACGACGCTAGTCTGATGAGGGGCTAACAAGAAACGCAGGCGGGAGGCCATAATGACCCAACAACAATCCTCCGATCCAGGCTCCCCGGCACTGCCACGCCGCAGGCTCGGCCGCACCGGGCTCGAGGTCTCCATTCTCGGCTTCGGCACGGCGCCGCTCGGCGACCTGTTCGCACGGCTCGACGACACTGCTGCGATCGCAGCAGCGGAGCGGGCGTTTGCGCTGGGCGTCAACCTACTGGATTCCTCGCCGCTCTACGGCCATGGCCTCGCCGAACACCGCAGCGGCACCGCGCTGCGCCGCGTGACGCGCGACAACGTCGTCGTCTGCACCAAGGTCGGGCGCTGGATGGACCCGTTCCACGGCCGCGGCGACGGCTCCAATTTCGCCGGCGGCGCGCCGCATCGCGCGGTGTTCGACTATTCCTATGACGGCACCATGCGCTCGGTGGAGCAGTCGCTGCTGCGGCTCGGCACCGATCGCATCGACCTGCTGCTGATCCACGACGTCGACGTCTGGACCCACGGAACTGACGCGATCGAGGCGCGGTTTCGCGAGGCGATGGAAGGCGCCTATGTCGCGCTCGACAAGTTGCGTTCCGAGCGCGTGGTCAAGGGCATCGGGATCGGCGTCAACGAGGCCGAGATGTGCGTGCGCTTCGCCAAGGCCGGAACGTTCGACACCATGCTGCTTGCCGGCCGCTACTCGCTGCTCGAGCAACCCGCGCTTGCCGAATTCCTGCCGCTGGCGCAAGCAAAGGGCATCGGCATGATGCTCGGTGGCGTCTTCAACTCCGGCATCCTGGCTACCGGCGCGGTTGCCGGCGCCAAGTACAATTACAAGGATGCGCCGCCGGACGTGATGCAGAAGGTGGCGGCGATCGATCGGGTCTGCCGCGCCCACAACGTGGCGCTGCCGACCGCGGCGCTGCATTTCGCGCTCGGCCATCCGGCGGTGGCAAGCCTCGTGCTCGGCGCGCAGACGCCGCAGGAGGTCGAGCGCAACGTCGCCGCGTTGTCGTCGCCCGTGCCTGCCGCGCTGTGGCGCGACCTGAAGAATGAGGGGCTGCTCGACCAGCATGCGCCGGTGCCGGCATGATGCGGATCGACGCCCATCACCATGTCTGGACCCTAGCGCGCGCCGATTACGGCTGGCTGACGCCCGAGCGCGGGCCGATCTACCGCGACTTCGGCCTGGCCGATCTCGCGCCGCATCTCGCCGCGGCCGGGATCGAAGGCACCATCCTGGTGCAGGCCGCGCCGACCGAAGCGGAGACGGCATTTTTGCTCGATATCGCAAAGGGCGCCGAGCAGGTGCGCGGCGTGGTCGGCTGGGTCGACTTCGACGCCGCCGATGCCGCGGCGCGGATTGACGCGTTTGCCGGGCGCGAGCTCCTGGTCGGCCTGCGGCCGATGGTGCAGGACATCGCCGATGACGACTGGCTGCTGCGCCCCGAACTGGCGGCGCCGCTCGAGGCCATGGCGCGGCATGACCTCGTCTTCGACGCGCTGGTGCTGCCGCGCCATTTGCCGCGGCTCATTCAGGTGGTCGATCGCCATCCGGACCTGCAATTCGTGCTCGACCATTTCGGCAAGCCGCACCTTGCGACCGGCGACATCGCAGCCTGGAAGGACGACATCGCAAGCCTCGCCACACGATCCAACGTCGTCTGCAAACTCTCGGGCCTTGCGACCGAGGCGGCACCGAACTGGCAGGTTGCCGATCTCAGCGAGGCTGTGGATCATGCACTGGCATGTTTCGGGCCGCAGCGGATGCTGTGGGGCAGCGACTGGCCCGTCGTCAACCTCGCCGGCGGCTATGCGCACTGGTTGGCAGCCGCGGAGAGCCTGCTTGCTGATTTGTCAAGTGAAGCAAGAGCTGCGATTTTCGGCGGCAATGCGGCGCGGGTTTATTTGTCAAGCCGCGGACGGCCAACATCCCGGAAATAGATTGCGGCGTGCGCCCAATTTGATCCACAGCGCGCCTTGATGAATCATTCCGGGATGGTCCATAAGCGGCGTCCGCGCCGTCGGTGATCCCTGGCGCAACGGAATTTTAGAGAGATGAGCGTGGCAAAGATTCATCATCAGATTGCGCAGGAGCTTGGGGTTCGCGACGAACAGGTCGAGGCGGCGGTGACGCTGCTCGACGGCGGCGCCACGGTGCCGTTCATCGCGCGATACCGCAAGGAGCTCACCGGCGCGCTTGATGACGCCCAGCTGCGCACGCTGGAAGAACGGCTGACGTATTTGCGTGAGCTCGAGGAGCGCCGCACCGCGGTGCTCAATTCGATCCGCGAGCAGGGCAAGCTCGACGCCGCGCTTGAGGCCCAGATCATGGCCGCCGACAGCAAGGGCCGGCTCGAGGACATCTATCTGCCGTACAAGCCGAAGCGTCGCACCAAGGCCGAGATCGCCAAGGAGGCCGGCCTCGAGCCGCTCGCCGATCAGCTTCTGACGCAGCCCGAGAGCGATCCGAACGAGGCCGCGACGCCCTTCGTCAATGCCGAGAAGCAGGTCGCCGACGTCGCCGCGGCGCTCGATGGCGCGCGCGCGATCCTGGTCGAGCGCTTCGCCGAGGATGCCGACCTGATCGGTGCGCTACGCGAGGAGATGTGGTCGAACGGCATCATGGCCTCGACCGTCCGCACCGGCAAGAAGACCGAAGGCGAGAAGTTCAAGGACTATTTCGATTTCTCCGAGCCGCTGCCGAAGCTGCCGTCGCACCGCATCCTGGCACTGTTCCGCGGCGAGAAGGAAGAGATCCTCGACCTCGCCATCAAGCCGGAGGCGCAGGAGCCGGTCGTAGGCCAGCCCGGCCTCTACGAGCTCAAGATCATGAACCGCTTTGCGATCTCCAACCAGGGCCGCAAGGGCGACAAGTGGCTGACGGAGACGGTGCGCTGGGCCTGGCGCACCAAGATCCAGATCCATCTCAATATCGATTTGCGGCTGCGGCTGTGGACCGCGGCCGAGACCGAGGCGGTGCGCGTGTTCGCCTCGAATTTGCGCGACCTCTTGCTCGCGGCGCCGGCCGGCGCGCGCGCCACCATGGGGCTCGATCCCGGCTATCGCACCGGCGTCAAGGTCGCGGTGATCGATGCGACCGGCAAGGTGGTGGCGCACACGGCGATCTTCCCGCACGAGCCGCAGCGGCGGTGGGATGAGGCGCTCGCCATTCTCGGCAAGCTCGCGATCGAGCATGGCGTCGAGCTGATCGCGATCGGCAACGGCACCGCCTCGCGCGAGACCGACAAGCTCGCCGCCGAGCTCGTGAAGCGGCTGCCCGAGCGCAAGATGACCAAGATCGTGGTCTCCGAAGCCGGCGCATCGGTCTATTCGGCCTCGGCCTTCGCCTCGAACGAACTGCCCGACCTCGACGTCACCATTCGCGGCGCAGTCTCGATCGCCCGGCGCCTGCAGGATCCGCTGGCCGAGCTGGTCAAGATCGATCCGAAGGCGATTGGCGTCGGCCAGTACCAGCACGATCTCGGCGAGGCCAAGCTCGCCCGCTCGCTCGATGCCGTGGTGGAGGACTGCGTGAACGCGGTCGGTGTCGATGCCAATACCGCCTCGGTGCCGCTGCTCGCGCGAGTGTCGGGCATCGGCCAGGGACTGGCGCAGAGCATCGTGCAGCACCGCGATGCCAACGGCCCGTTCAAGTCGCGCAAGGCGCTGAAGGAGGTGCCGCGGCTCGGGCCGAAGGCGTTCGAGCAGTGCGCCGGCTTCCTGCGCATCAGCAATGGCGAGGACCCGCTTGATTCATCGGGCGTGCATCCGGAAGCCTATCCGGTGGTACGTCGCATCCTCGAAGCGACCAAGAGCGACATCAAGGCGCTGATCGGCAATGCCGACGTGGTGCGGGGTCTCAAGCCGCAGTCCTTCGTCGACGATACGTTCGGATTGCCGACCGTCACCGACATTCTGCGCGAGCTGGAAAAACCCGGCCGCGACCCGCGTCCGGCGTTCAAGGCGGCGGTGTTCAAGGAAGGCGTCGAGGAGGTCAAGGACCTCAAGAAGGGCATGATCCTCGAGGGCACCGTGACCAACGTCGCCGCCTTCGGTGCCTTTATCGATATCGGCGTGCATCAGGATGGGCTGGTGCACATCTCGGCAATGTCGCGGAATTTCATCAAGGACCCGCGCGAGGTGGTGAAGCCGGGCGACATCGTCAAGGTCAAGGTGCTGGACGTCGAGGTCGCGCGCAAGCGCATCGCGCTGACGCTGCGGCTTGACGACGAGATCGGGCCGAAGAAGGACAATGCGGCGCCGTCGCGCGATTTCTCGCGCGGCAAGATGACGTCATCGGCTCCGCGCCGGCCGCAGGAGCAATCCGGCGGCAGCGCGCTCGCCGACGCACTGCGCCGCGCGGCCGAGAAGAGCGGACGCGGCAAGCCGACCTGAGCCGCGGAGGAGGGCGGCAAGCCGAGTTCGCCGCCCTGTTCGAAATCGGCCACCTGACGCTTCTGGCTGAGTTGCCTAAGCTGTCCCCGTCATCCTGAGGTGCGAGCTCTTGCGAGCCTCGAAGGATGCACGGCCCCATCTCTGGCCGATTCATCCTTCGAGGCCCGCTCCGCGGGCACCTCAGGATGACGGGGCCGAAGGGGGCCGTCCTGGCTACAGCATTCCGGCGGCAAACCTCGCCAGCGCATCCGCGACGCCCTTGCCGTAGGCCGGGTCGGCCTTGCTGCAATTCGCGACGTGCCGTTCCTGGATGTGCTTCGACGCATTGCCGACCTGACGGGCGGTGTTGTCGAACAGGGCCTGCTTTTGCGTGGCATTCATCTTGCGGAACAGATCGCCCGGCTGCTGCCAGTGGTCGTCATCCACGCGATGATCCCAATGCGCGGCCGCGCCTGACAATTCGAGTGGCGGCTCGTTCAGTTGCGGCTGGTCGGTCCACTCGCCATGGCTGTTCGGCCAGTAGGTCAGCGTGGCGCCCAGATTGCCGTCGGTGCGCATCGCGCCGTCACGATGATAGCTGTGGAACGGGCATTTCGGCGCGTTGACCGGAATCTGGTGGTGGTTGACGCCGAGCCGGTAGCGTTGGGCGTCGCCATAGGAGAACAGGCGCGCTTGCAGCATCTTGTCCGGCGAATAGCCGATGCCGGGCACGACATTCGCCGGCGTGAACGCCGCCTGCTCGACCTCAGCGAAGAAGTTCTCCGGATTGCGATTGAGCTCGAAGGTGCCGACCTCGATCAGCGGATAATCCGCCTTCGGCCACACCTTGGTCAGATCGAACGGATTGAACGGGAATGCCTTGGCCTGTGCATCCGTCATCACCTGGATGAACAGCGTCCAGCGCGGGAAGTCGCCGCGCTCGACGCTCTGGAACAGGTCGCGCTGGTGGCTCTCGCGGTCCTTGCCGACCAGCGCCTCGGCCTCGGCATCGGTCAGGTTCTGGACGCCCTGCCGGGTGCGGAAATGGAATTTCACCCAGACGCGCTCGTTGTCGGCATTGATCATGCTGTAGGTGTGGCTGCCGAAGCCGTGCTGGTGCCGGAAGCTTTTCGGGATGCCGCGCTCGCTCATGACGATGGTGACCTGGTGCAGCGCTTCCGGCAGCAGCGTCCAGAAATCCCAGTTCATGTCGGGGTCGCGCACCCCCGTGCGCGGATGCCGCTTGATGGCGTGGTTGAGGTCGATGAAGCGCAAGGGGTCGCGGAAGAAGAACACCGGGGTGTTGTTGCCGACCACGTCCCAATTGCCTTCATCGGTGTAGAATTTCAGCGCGAAGCCGCGGATGTCGCGCTCGGCGTCCGCCGCGCCGCGCTCGCCGGCGACCGTCGAGAACCGCGCGAACATCGGCGTCTGCTTGCCGATCTCAGAGAAGATGCTGGCCTTGGTGTAACGCGTGATGTCGTGGGTGACGGTGAAGGTGCCGTGCGCGCCGGCGCCCTTGGCGTGCATCCGCCGCTCCGGGATCACCTCGCGGTGAAAGTGCGCCAGCTTCTCGATCAGCCAGACGTCCTGCAGCAGCGCGGGTCCGCGCGGCCCCGCCGTCAGGATGTTCACATTGTCGGCAACGGGGGCGCCGGAGGCGTGGGTCAGAAACGGTCTTTTGGTCTCGTCGTTCATCGAAAGCTCCTTGCTGAAGGTCAGCACTTCGCCGTCCCGACGCCCGCGGGGAGGCCAGGCGAAAGGCGATTGCATCGCGGATGGATGACGGCCGGCGAGGAAGGGAGAGCCCGGTGATCGACAAATTGTGAAGCGGGTTTGCGATCCCTCGACGCCGTCGTTGTTCTCCGATAGCTGCAGGATTAAGAACCGCGGCCGATCGATTCAACGAGCGCTATCCGCCGATTCCAGCCAAATGTCCGTCGATCCCGGCCAACGCAATCGTGGCCGCCGGTCCGGGCAACTGCCGCTCGGCATGCCGGCACGCGAATTCTAAATCCGGTGTCAGAATCTGGCGCATTTGTCAGTTGAAGTCGGGCATCGGCTTGCGTCTTCTGATCATGCTCGCGTGCGGCGATACGAGTTCGCCGCGGTCCCAATCAGGGAGGGTTTCATGAAGAACAGGCTTCTCACGTGTCTCACGGCAGCGACGCTCGCTGTCAGCGTTGCGCTTGCACCCGCTGCCCTCGCCAGAGGCGGCGGTGGTGGTGGCGGACATGGCGGCGGTGGCTTCGGTGGCGGCCACGGTGGTGCCATGGGTGGCGGCATGCATGGTGGCGGCTTTGGCGGCGGCATGCATGGCGGTGGTTTCGGCGGCGGGATGCGTGGTGGCGGCGCGGCGTTCGCCGCCATGGGCGGCGGCGGCGGCCATTTCGCTGGCGGGCGCTTTGGTGGTCCACGCTTCGTCGGTGCACCGGCAATCGGCCCGCGGTTTGCCGGCGCCGGATTCCGCGGTTCGCGCTTCTTCCATCATGGCGGCTTCTTCCGCCACCACCGCTTCCATCGCTTCGCGTTCATCGGCGCGCCCTATCTCTATGCCGGCTATGACTACGGCTGCTACCGCAGGGTATGGACGGCCTACGGTCTGCAATGGGTCAATGTGTGCGGGGACTATTGGTGATCGCCCAACCAACCGCACCGTTGTCGCGGTCGTCGCCAGACGTTCCATCCTGCCCCGGAATGGGATAGTCTGGCGGCGATCGTCGCGGGGCGGCCGCTCGGAGAGTTTGAGAACTCGGAGAGTTCAACACAGCTCGGAGAGTTCAGGAATATGACCGGTGCTCACCGCCGCATTCTCGTCGTCGAGGACGATCCCGAAACCGCGGATCAGCTCGTCGAGGAGCTCACCACCAGCGGTTATGATGTGGATCTGGCGGCGAACGGCCGCGAGGCGCTGAGCCAGGGTGCGGCGCGCGACTATGCCGTGATCACCATCGATCGCATGCTGCCCGACATCGACGGCATCACGGTAATGCGTCAGATGCGCGACGGCGGCATTGCGGTGCCGTTCCTGATCATCAGCGCGCTCGGCGAAATCGACGACCGGGTGCGGGGCTTGCGCGCCGGCGGCGACGACTATCTGGTCAAGCCGTTCTCCTTCGTCGAACTGCTGGCGCGGCTGGAGGCACTTGGCCGCCGCAGCGAGACCGTTGCCAAGGAGACCATCCTGCGGGTCGGCGATCTCGCGATCGATCTGATTTCGCGCACGGCGAGCCGCCGCGGTCGCAAGATTCCGCTGCTGCCGAAGGAATTCCAGCTGCTCGAATACCTCGCGCGCAACGAAGACCGCGTGGTGTCGCGCGCCATGCTGCTGCGGCATGTGTGGGACCTGCACTTCGATCCCTCGACCAACATCATCGACGTCTATGTCGGGCGTTTGCGCCGCAAGGTCGACGACCAGCAAGCCTACCCGCTGATCCACACGATCCGCGGCATCGGATACTGCCTCCGTGCTCCTGGCTAAGACCTTCAAGTCGTCGACGTTCCGCCTGGCGTTGATCGCCATCGGTGCCTTCGGCCTGATCGTTTCCGCGATCTTCGCCTATGTCTACTGGTCGACATTGTCCTATGTACGCGACAGGTCCGACCGCGCGATCATGACCGAGCAGGCGAGCCTGGCTGACGCCTATGCGCGGTCCGGCCGCGATGGCCTGACCGCGCTGATCGCGCAACGCGTCGCGGACAAGGGCTTCGCCGATCATGTGTATTTGTTGGTCGGTCCCGGATCGACGGTGCTGGCGGGTAATCTCAGGCAGTGGCCGGCGGGCGCCGCCGAGAAGGGATGGGCTGAATTTCGTGCCTCCCTGCCACAGCTCTCCCAGGGAACCTCCCTGCTGCGGGGTGTGACGGAAACCCTGTCGAACGGCGATCGGCTGCTGGTCGGCCACGACATCAGCGATCTCGACGGCTTCATGGCCCAGATCAGGGCCGCCGGCATTGCCGTCGTCGTGCTGATCATCGGGCTTGCGGCCGCTGCCAGCATCGGCGTCACGCGGCGAACGGTCGGCCGGATCGAGTCGATCAATGCGACCAGTCGTGCCATCATGCTCTCCGGCCTCGACCAGCGCATCCCGCTCCGCGGCAGCCATGATGAGTGGGATCGCGTCGCCGAGAATCTCAATCTGATGCTGGACCGGATCCAGACCTTGATGGGGGACGTCAAGCAGGTCAGCGAAAATATCGCCCACGACCTACGCACGCCGCTGACCCGGATGCGCGGCCGGCTCGAGAAAGCCTACCACGCCCCGCGGAGCGGGGAGGGCGATGCCGCGCTGATCGGCGACACCATCGCCGATCTCGACGCGGTGCTCGGGATGTTTGCGTCGATCACGCGGATTTCCGAGATCGAGACGCGAGCCCGCAAGGGTGCGTTTCGCACCGTCAATCTCGTCGAGATCGCCGCCGAGGTGGTCGAGCTCTACGATGCCGCGGCTGAGGAGGTTACCACCCGGCTCGACCTTGCCGGCGATCAGGCGGTGCTGGTTACCGGGGACCGTGACCTGCTGTTCGATGCGATTGCCAATCTCGTCGACAACGCCATCAAGCATGGCCGCCCGGGTGGGCGGGTGATGGTGATCTGCGACAACGATGAGCGAGGCGCGGTGATTTCGATCGCCGATGACGGCCCCGGCATACCCGCCGAGCAGCACGACCGCGTCTTCAAGCGGTTCTACCGGCTCGAGCAGAGCCGCTACACGCCGGGCAACGGCCTTGGCCTCAGCCTGGTCGCGGCGGTCGCGAGCTTGCACGGTGCACGGATCGAATTGCGCGACAATGCGCCGGGATTGTTGTGCAGGCTGGTCTTTCCCGCCGCGGAAACGTAGGGCTAGCGCGGAGTGACCCACAAAATCGTTTCGCGAGAATGAAAGCGTATGACCCGCCGGCCAAGCTATACATTCGATGTCGTCCCTGCGAAAGCACTAGCGTATATACATATCCTCCGCAGTCTTTCCGGAGTCTTCTCAAAGAGTTGGCCGAAAACCGCAGAGAACTTACTCATCTGCACTAGGGTTGCGCCCGCCGATTTCGGCTCTCGCCTAGTAGCTAACCCCTTGATGATGAGTCGGTTTTCTAGCCTCGAAGAGATGTGTAAATGCCCTAGTGCGAAAGCAGGGACCCATAGCCACCGCTACTGATTGGCTTGCGCCGGTGGGGCCACAGTTCACTTTAACAACGCAACCCTGTGGTTATGGGTCCCTGCTTTCGCACTAGGGCATGCACACATTTCTGAGGCTCCATCCGAGAGCAACGGCGCGGAAGTAATCGAGACCGTTTTTGAAGGTGATGGGGCCTGGTGGCTTGGAGGACGGATAGCCGTCCCATCCTCCAATGCGGCCGATAATCCAGGCCGCCCAGGCAAGACGATCGGACGGATGCGGGTTCTTCAGTCGTCTGTTCCTGGCTTCAAGCTGCTGATTGAGGGCGGTCAACGCATCGATCTCGCTGGGATTGAAGGCAACGTGAAGCGACTGCTGGCTCCCGTTGCGCGCTTGCAGGAGCTGGATGGTGATGATCGCGGCCTTGGCAGCGATGGCAACCAATTTGAGAAGCCGGCCGGCGGTGCCGATCTGGCTATCCTCGAGCTTGAAGCCCTGCGTCTTGAGGACGCGGAAGAACTGCTCGATGATCCAGCGCTGCTTGTACCAGGCGACGATGCGCCAGGCATCGTCTGAACTGGTGACCTCGTGAGAGGTGAGAAGACGCCAGTGCAACGGCTCGACGTTGGGATCGGCATTGATCTCGCGGACGTCAACGATGGCCAGATGCAGGCTTTTCGGCAAATGGCGCAGGAACTTGCTTTGCGGCCGGGCCAGCTCGATTGCGCCGAAGCGAAGTTCGAGGTCCATCGGACGTGCAGGCCGCCCCGCACGCGCAGGCAACTCGATGATGCGACGCTCTACCGCCGTCATGGCGTCGATCGCCGCATACAAACCCGTCGTGTCGGCCAGCTTGCGATCATGCATGCTGCGGGCGATCACGCGGTAGTCTTGCTCGGCTGCGCTGGCATAAAGAGCAAAGATGTCGCTCTCGCGGTCACCAAGCAGGGTCACCATTGCAGCACCGGTAAGCAGCGGCTTGGCCGCAAGGGCGGTGGCAATCCAGCGCTGCGATTCCTTGTCCGACAGGTCGCGGCTGTCATGCGAGACGCTCCGAGGGCCTTCACGCGTCCACACCTCGCCGCTCAAAAGTCCCAGGCAGGTGCCATTGTCCGCATCCACCGCCAGCATCGGGTGCAGCAGCACGCCGTGGTGATTGCCCTTGCCGATCTCCCCGAGCCCGCGCCGGCGTTGCGGCGTGGTGTTGAAGTGGATCTCGCTGGTGTCCTGGATCGCCAAAACATGGCGGCCTGTAACCGCCGCAGCAGTGCTTTCGCTCCAGCTTTCGATGATGCGCTCCTTCGTCACCTTGGAGTTACCGAGAAAGCGGTTGAACCGCACCTCCAGCGCGCGGTCTCCCTTGGAAAGCCGCCGAAGGCATACATCCTTGCCCGCGACCATGCGTCCGATGAGCGCCGCCCCCCTTTATCGAGACGACCATCCTCGAACCGGCCCAACGTCCAGTCAATCCGCGACAACATGCTGGCACCTCCGCCCAAGCCGAAGTGCCGTAATAGAAGTCACCGAGACCCCCGATTCTGGAATCCCCAATCTCTGACCCGAGTCAATCCGTCGCACCAGATGTGTGCATCCCCTAGTGCGAAAGCAGGGACGACGACGGAGTGGAGTCTCTTTCAAAACCTCCCCGCCATCTCCACTAGCCGCCGGTGCGCCGCCTCGCGGGCGGCGCGGATCGGTTCGGTGGGCCCGGTGGTCGGGCCGATCGGCACGAAACGCACGTCGCTGATGCCGATGAAGCGCAGCGCCTCGCGCAGATAGGGCGTTGCCATGTCGATGCGGCCGCGGTTCATGCCGGTGACGAAGTCGCTGCCGCTTGCCAGGATCACGACCGTCGGGCGGTCGTTGAACAGCGGCAGATAGCCCTGCGCCGGATCGAAGCGGAAGGCCAGCCCGGGCTGGATGATGACGTCGAGCCATTGCTTAAGCTTGTAGGGAATGCCGAAATTCCACATCGGCGTCGAGATCAGCACGCGATCGGCCAGCGACAGCCGCAGCGCGAGGCGCTCGGCGATTGCGAAGGCGTCGTGCTGCGAACTGGTGAAGCTCTTGCCGCCGATCCGGGCGTATTTGGCCTCGAGCAGATAACCCTCGAATTCCGGCAGCGGTTCGCGCCAGAGGTTCATCGCGTCGATCTCCCAGTCCGGCCGCGCCTGACGGAAGCGATCGAGAAAGGCACGCGCGCCGGCCGCCGATTCCGAATCGGGGCGCGGTGAGCAGTTAAGGTGCAGCAGCTTCGGCACCGCGCCTCCCTAGCCGAGTGCCTTGATCACGGTGTCGGCGTTGGTCACGACGGAGACGTTCTGGAGCGCGAAATTGATCGCGGCGTTGTGCCAGTCGGCATTCATGGTCGAGCAGCAATCCTCCGGCGCGATCATGAAATAGCCTTTGTCGGCGCCGGTGCGCGCGGTGTGCTCGACCGACATGTTGGTCCAGGCTCCGGTATTGATAATCATGTCGCGGCCGGTTGCCTTCAGGATGGTCTCGAGCCGCGTGCCTTCCCAGGCGCTCATCCGCATCTTCTCGACCACGAAGTCGCCCGGGCGCGGCTCGAGTCCCGAGACTGGTGCCGCGCCCCAGCTGCCGCGCACCATCGCCTTGCTGTCGACCAACCCCTCGAACAGCGGCGCATTGAGCGTGACGCCGGGCGCGCCCGGCTCGACGACGAACCAGACATGGATGATGACGACGCCGCGCGCTCGCGCAGCCTCGGCCACGCGGCGCACATTCTCGACGACATGCTGCTGGCGGGCGTGTGCGGGCGCACCGGACTCGGCGAACGCGCCGCCGTCCATGATGACGTCGTTCTGCATGTCCTGGATGATCATCGCGCAGCGTTGCGGATCGAGCTGCATCTCACCGGCGGCGAGATTCGGCGCAGGCGTGGACGAAGCGGCACCCGCGCCGCCGCGCTTGCCGCTCATATAGGGTTCGTGGCGGGGGCCGACCTTGGTCGGGATCGCATAGACCGAATGGGTGGCGGTCAGATAGAGCGTGCGGAAGTCGGCGCCGCCCCAGGCGAGGTTGGCGACGAGCTCGGGCAGGCGCACCTTGCCGAGCAGGTCGCCGGCGGGCGAATAGACCCAGACGCCGCCGGGCGCGGTGACCCAGACATTGCCGCGCTGGTCGCACTTCATGCCGTCGGGCAGGCCGGGCTCGAGTTCGGAGCGGATGCCGGAGGCGAACACGCGCGGATTACCGAGCGAGCCGTCTGCCGTGATGTCGAAGGCGCGGATCAGCGCCTGCACGGTGTCGTTGACATAGAGGATGCGCTCGTCGGGCGAGAAGCACAGCCCGTTCGGTTGCTCGAACAGATAGCGGTCGACCAGCAGTTTCGGCGCGCCGCCGCCGGGCGGCACGCGATAGACGCCCTGGAAGCCGAGCTGGCGCGGCCGTTCGACGCCATAGACCGGCATCCGGCCGTACCAGGGATCGGAGAAATAGATCACACCGGAGGAATGCACACAGACATCGTTCGGACTGTTGAGCTCCTGGTTCTCGTAATGCGAAGCCAGCACCTCGCGCCGCCCGTCGGGCCGCTCGCGGATCAGCGAAGACGTCGCGTGCTCGCAGACGATCAGATTGAGGTCCGCGTCATAGGTCATGCCGTTGCATTTGTTCGATGGCCGCCTGACCTCGACGACGCCGCGCCGCGCATCCCAGCGCCGGCGCACATCGCCCGGCATGTCGGAGAACAGCAGGAAATGATCGGCCGGATGCCAGATCGGTCCCTCCGTGAAATCGAAGCCGGTCCCGACCTGGCCGACCGGCGCGTAGGGATCGATCAGGTCTTCGAACTCGCTGCGCAGCGTGACATGCGTCATCGCCTCGATCCTCTACGCCGGGAACCAGTTGCGCTGCGGCAGGCTCTGCACGACAGGCCCGGGTACCTGGTCATGCAGGCGGCCGACCACCATGCCGCCCTCGATCTTGGCCGGGCGATCGTGCACCGGCAGCAGATAGCGCGAACTCGAGAGCCGCTTCTTGATCGCGGCCTTCTCGGCGCGCTTGCTGGTGCCGTGGTTGCCGGTGGTGCGCGGCTCGGCGTCGTGGATCTCGTTAAAGGGATTCACGATCTGGTCGTTGAAATCGTAGATCACGTCGCCGCAGATCGTCGCGATTCCGTCAGCCGTGTGGACATGGATGTTCATCGAGCCTTCGGTATGGGCGTTGGCGGCGTCGCAATACACGCCCGGCATCAGCTCGACCGGGCCGGTGATTTCGAGGTCGAGAAAGCGCAGCGCGCTCTTGGTGTGCAGGCGGTCGATCAGGTGCTTGATGTCCGGCGCCGGATACTGAGGGTGCATCAGGCCCGAGACGGAGTATTCCAGCTCCTTGCGGTTCAGCACGACGGTCGTGTTCATCGGGAACAGGTCGTCCTTGCCGGCATGGTCGATGTGCAGGTGGGTGTGACAGACGAAGCGGACGTCGCCCATCCGCACGCCGTGGCGGGCAAGCTGGTTCTCGATCATGTTCTCGTGGAACTGGAGCCCGCGCATGCCGAGCGTCTCCATGATCTGGTTGGAGCGATAGCCGGTGTCGACCAGCACGGGGTAAGGGCCGCCGAGGATCAGGAAGCCGAGCGTCAGCACGCGGCGAGTGCGGCCGCAATTGTGCCCGAGCACGAGGAAGCTCGATTCCAGCTCGATATCGCCATAGTCCAGAATCTTGATCTCTAGCGGCATCTGTCTCCCTCCCAATTCCTGTTTGTTGTTATGTTCGTGCCCGCGGTGCGGCTATGGCTCCAGCCGATAGACCCGCGCCGCCGTCGTGCTGAAGATCGCATTGCGCTGTTGGGGACTGAGCCGTTCGGCCGCCGTCTTGAAAGCGGCGATGAGATCGCGATAGCTGGTCCACAGCTTCTCGATCGGAAAGTTCGAGCCGAACAGGCAGCGGTCGGCGCCGAAGATCGCGACGGTATCGGTCACCACGCCGGCGATATGCGCGGCATCGTTGCGATGGATGAAGGTGCCGAGCCCGGACAATTTCGACACCACGTTCGGGCATCGCGCGAGCCGCGTCATCCCGGTGCGCCAGGTGGCGCGGCCCTGCGGCGACAGATCCTCCAGCATGCCGGCATGCTGCAGGATGAACGTCACGTCAGGGCAGGCCTCCGCAAGGCCGGCCGCATCGGCCATCTGCGGCGCGAACACCTGCAGGTCAAAACTCCAGCCATAGTCGGCGAGGTGGCCGACATTGCGCCGGATCACGGGATCGGTGCAGAGATCGGCACGGGCGGCGAAGCGATAGAGCGGGTTCTCGTGCCAGTGCAGCTGCATGCGCACGCCGCGCACCAGCGGATAGTGCTTCAACCGATCGAGTTGCGGCCGGACGTCGGCGACGGAAAAATCGGCATAGGCGACGAGGGCGTGCGGCCAGCCGTGCTGGTCCGCGGTCTGCTGCACCCAGGCCGCCTCGTCCTCGAACTGGCCGTTCGGCCAGTTGGTCTGGACATAGACCGAGCGGGTGACGCCGGTGCCCTTGAGGTCGTCCAGATACTCCTCGATCGGATAGTCACGGCGGATCGGCTCGTAGGGGCCGAAGATGCGCGGCTGCATCGGGCCGGACAGCCAGGCGAGATCGGCCTGCCGCCAGATGTGATGATGTCCGTCGACAATGCCAGTCACGCGGCTCTCCTTGTTCCAAGCGACAGCAGATGCGCGACAACAGCCGCGCTGGATCCGCCGTCCACGAGATCGTCGATGAAGCGCTGGATCGCGATCAGCGCCTCGGTTTGCGGCGTGAAGCCGGGCGAGGTTGCGAGCGGCGTCAGCCAGCTAACGCGCCAGGCCCGCCGTGCCAGTTTTGCCACGGCATCGCGCAGCGCAGCCGGATCGCCGCGTTCCAGGCCGTCGGAGACGATCACGACCGCGGCGCCGCGCGCATATCCGCCGAACCGGGGCACGGCGAGGAAGGCCTGCAGCGCATCGCCGATCCTTGTGCCGCCGTCCCAGTCGCTGACCAGGAAGGAGGCCGCGTTCAGCGCCTGCTCGCGCCGCTTCAGCCGCAGCGCCGGCGTGACGCGGGTCAGTCTTGTGCCGAAGGTGAAGACCTCGACATTGCCCGCCGCCTGCACCAGCACATGCGCGAGCTTCATGTTCTCCTCGGTGCGCGCCTTCATCGAGCCGGAGACGTCGATCAGGAACAGGATCTTTCGCGGGCGTTGGCGGCGTCGCATCCGCCCGAGCCGCAGCACCTCGCCGTCATTGCGGACGCTGTCGCGCAGCGTGCGGCGCAGATCGGCGAACGGGCCACTGCGTCCACGGCGGCGCCGGTGGCCGCGCCGTCGCGGCAGCCGCCGTGCTGCCTCGCGCGACAGTTTTCGCAGCGGATCGCTGGTTGTAGTCTGTGCAAAGCGTCGCTCGACCAATGCCTCGGCCCGCGCTGCGGCGAGGCCGGATTCATTGGCCTCGTCGGCGAGCGGCGGCTCGTCCTCGCCGCGGCCTTCCTCCTGCAGGCGAACGGTCTCCTCATCCTCGCCCTCGGCCTGCTCGATGGCATCAGCGCCGCGGAAATGGATGTCGAACAGCCGGTCATAGGTTGCGCGACGCTCCGGCGGCGGCGCCAGCGTCGCGAGCCCGGCCTGGCGGATGTGCTCCAGGCTGCGCGGCCCGAGCAGCTCGATCGCGGCGAGGAAGCTCGTCGTCTGCTCCGGCGCGACCGCGAAGCCGTTGGCGCGCAGCAGCGCGACGAACGAGACAAATATCCGCGCGGCGCGCGGCAGTTGCTGGTCGTCACTCATGCGGCCGCCTCCGCGATGATCGCATCGAGCCGCGGTGAGATGAAATGCAGATCCTCCTCGTCCTTCAGCGCGACGCCGATCGAGCGCTTGAACGCGTCCGGCCAGCGCGCTCCGCCCTTGTTGAGCAAGGTCGCGGCCTCCGCCCAGTCGACCGCCTCGGCGATCCCGGGCGCTTTGCTCAGCGGCTCGCGGCGCAGCCGGCCGACGGCGGCGACCACCGCGCGGGCGGTGGCCTCGGCGACGCTGGAGGCGCGCATCATCACGATGCGCGCCTCGCGCTCGGCATTCGGATAATCGATCCAGTGATAGACGCAGCGCCGCCGCAGCGCCTCGTGCAGATCGCGCGTCCGGTTCGACGTCAGCACCACGACGGGATGTTCGGCAGCGCGCACCGTGCCGCGCTCGGGGATCGAGATCTGGAAGTCGGAGAGGAATTCGAGCAGGAAGGCCTCGAACTCCTGATCGGCGCGGTCGATTTCGTCGATCAGCAGCACCGTCGCGTCGGGCGCGCGCAGCGCGGCCAGCATCGGACGCTCGATCAGGAAGGCGTCGCCGTAGATGTCGATGCTCTCCTCGCCGGCCTGCCGGATCGCCAGCATCTGGCGCGGGTAGTTCCACTCGTAGAGGGCCGCGGCGGCGTCGATGCCTTCGTAGCATTGCAGGCGGATCAGCCTGCGGCCGAGTACGGCGGCGATCGCTTTTGCAGCTTCGGTCTTGCCGACACCCGGCGCGCCCTCGAGCAGCAGCGGCTTACCGAGCGCCAGCGAGAGATAGGAGGCGGTCGCGATGCCGTTGTCGGCGAGGTAATAGGCCGCGCGCAGCGCCTTCTCCAGCGCCTCTGGGCTGTCGATGCCGACGATGTTGCTGCGGACCGGCATGGAGAAACCTCAGCGCCGTGGCTGCGGCCGCGCGCCGCCCTGCGCCTTGATCGCGCGGAGCACCTTCTCCGGCGTGATCGGCAGATCGTCGATCCGCACCCCAACCGCGTTGAAGATCGCATTGGCGACCGCGGGAAGCACCGGATTGGCGCACATCTCGCCCGGTCCCTTGGCGCCGAACGGACCGTCGGGCGCCGGGCGTTCCAGCACCGCGATGTCGTGCGGGCAGATGTCGCCCGGGCCCGGCATCAGATATTCGACGAAATCGCGCGGACCGTGCACCGGCTCCGGATAATAAGGCTCCGGCGTCTCGTAGAGCGCGTGGCTGACGCCCATCCAGGCGCCGCCGACCAGCTGCTGCTCGACCAGCCGCGGATTGAGCGCGCGGCCGAGTTCATAGGCGGAGTCCATCCTGACCATGTCGACCTCGCCGGTCTCGTCGTCGACCTCGACCTCGGCGACGAGGCAGGCATGCGCGTAGCAGGTCGCCGGCGACATCTCGCCGGTTTCAGGATCGACGTCGGACAGCGGCACCAGGAAGATGCCGCGGCCGGAGATGGTCTTGCCCTGCTTGAACTGCGCGGCGATGGCGACGTCCTTGGTCGAGATCGAGCGATGCGGAGCACCCTTGACGTGGATGTTGCCGCGGCCATCGGTCTCGAGATCGGCGGCATTCACCTCCAGTTCCTCGGCGGCGGCCTCCATCATCACGCCGCGCGCCTCGCGCGCCGCCGCCATCACGGCGTTGCCGACGCGATGCGTGCCGCGCGAGGCGAACGAGCCCATGCAGTGCGGGCCGGTGTCGGAATCCGCGGTGTCGACATAGACGTCCTCGACCGGCACCCCGAGCGTCTCGGCGCAGATCTGCCGCGTCACCGACTTCATGCCCTGGCCGAGATCGATCGAGGACAGCGCCACGGTGAACTTGCCGCTGGGGTTGGAATGCACCAGCGCCTGGCTCGGATCGCCGCCAAGATTCATGCCGATGGGATAATTCACCGACGCGATGCCGCGTCCGCGGTGCCTGGTCATGGTCAGCGCCTCCTGGTGCCGAAGACGGAAGAGAAGCGGGTGGCGCCATGCGACGGTGCGGCCGGCCGCGGTGGCGGAGGTGACGGCGGCGGCGAAGAGGGCGGTGGCGGCGGCTCGCGGGTAGCGGCCGGCGCGCGGTCATACGTCGTGCGCTGCTGGGAAGGCGCGGCCGACGGCGCATGTGGCTCGCGCGGGGTCGGCGTCACGGCGGCGCGCGCGCCGCCACCATCCTTGCGCGACGACATCCGCTTGAAGTCCTCCCGGAGCGGCCATTTGGCCTTCTCCGCGGCGACCTGCACGCATTCGATCAGCGCGGTGTTCTTGGCCTCGCGGCGGTGCGCCTTCATGTCGCCGTCGCGATACGCATTGAGGATCCGGAACTCCATGGGATCCATGCCGACCAGATGAGCGAGCTTGTCCATCTGGCATTCGATGGCGAAATCCATCGCGGTGACGCCGAAGCCGCGCATCGCGGTCGCCGGCGTGCGGTTGGTGAAGACGCAATAGACGTCGCCATGAACGTTCGGGATCGTGTAGGGGCCGGGCAGATGGGCGGCGCATTTCACCGCCGCATAGCTCGACAGCCGCGTATAGGCGCCGCTGTCGAAATAGGCGCGCGCCTTGCGGGCGACGACGCGGCCGTCGCGCATCACGCCGTCCTTGATGTAGATGCGCTCGGCGCCGCGCGGCGGGCCGTACTGCATCTCCTCCTCGCGCCCGAACACATAGCGCACCGGGCGACCGGTCAGCATCGCGCCGAGGATGCAGAGCGGTTCGGTCAGCGTATCGACCTTGCCGCCGAAGCCGCCGCCGACCGTGCCGCCGATGAAGTGGAAGGTGTTGGATGGCACGTCGAGGATCTTCGCGCAGGTGTCGACCGAGAAGAACAGCGCCTGCGTCGAGGTGTAGACGATGTAGCGGCCGTTGGTGTCGGGAGCTGCGATCGAGCCGTTGGTTTCGGTCGGCGCGTGCTCGATCGGCGACATCTGGTAGCGCTGTTCCAGCACATGGTCGGCCGTCGCGAGCGCGCGGTCGGCATCGCCGAAGCGCAGCTGCTGGTGATCATAGGTCTCGTGATAGGTGAAGGTGTTCTTGGGATAGACCTCGTTGACCACGGGCGCGCCCGGCTTCAGCGCGTCCTCGACATCGAACACCGCCGGCAGCGGCTCATAGTCGATCTTGACCTTTGCGATGGCCTCATAGGCTTCGCGCGGGCTGTCGGCGACGATCGCGACGATGGGTTCGCCCTTGTAACGCACCTTGTCGACCGCGAGCGAGGGCTCGTCGTCCTTGCCGAAATTGATCAGGCTGAGCAGCGTGTTCAGGTTGCGCGGCACGTCGGAGGCGCGGATCACGTGCCGCACGCCCTGCGATCGCTCGGCCTCGGAGGTATCGATGCGGCGGAGTCTTGCGTGAGAATGCGCGCTGCGGACCACCTTCAGATGCAGCATGCCCTGCAGCTTGTGGTCATCGAAATAGGGCGAGGTGCCGGTCACATGGCCGAGCATGTCCTGGCGCTGCGTGCCCTTGCCGATCTCTTTCAGATTGTCGTCGCGCTCGTCGGCGAAGATATCCTTGCGCAGTTCCAGCATGGCACTGTTCCCTTACGCACGCGCCCGGCCGCCGGAAGCGGCTGATAGCACGGCGTTGATGATCGGCTCGTAACCGGTGCAGCGGCAGATGTTGCCGGAGATCGCCTCGACCACTTCGGCGCGGCTCGGCTGCGGATTGCGGTCGAGCAGCGCCTTCGCAGCCATCAGCATGCCCGGCGTGCAGTAGCCGCACTGCGCGGCGAAATTGTCGGCGAACGCGCGCTGCAGCGGGTGCAGATTGGGGCCGTCCTTGATGCCGTCGAGCGTCTCGACCGAGCGGCCGGCGACCGTTTCGGCGAGCGTCAGGCAGGAGAGATGCAGCTCGCCGTCGATCAGCACGCTGCAGGTGCCGCAGCCGCCCTGGCCGCAGCCGAATTTCGGCGTCATGTCGCCGATCAGTTCGCGGAGCGCGACCAGAAGGTTGGTGCCGCCGTCGACGAAGATCGCGACGTCACGGCCGTTATGCCGGAATTGAAGGGCAGTCTTGGCCATCACGATTTATTCCTGACCGGACAACAGACGACGTAGATGCACGCCGACGATCTCGCGGCGATACCAGGCGCTGGCGAGCGCATTGTCGCCGGGCGACGTTCCCTCGACCGCTGCCGCGGCGGCGGCGCTGATGGTGGAGGCGTCGAGCGCGCGGCCTTCCAGTGCGCGCTCGGCGGCGCGGGCGCGGATCGGGGTGGGCGCCATCGAGCCGAGCGCGATGCGGGCGCCGACGATGCGGCTGCCGTTGACCGGCAGGTACGCCGCGAGCGTGATCACCGCGCCGCCCTTGGGCTTGATCCGCGCGATCTTGCGGTAGCGGAAGGCCTCAGTGCTGCCGGGCCTGGCAAACGAAATCGCCAGCACCAGCGATCCGGCCTGCCGGTCGCGCGATTGCAAGAATTCCTCGATCGGGATATCGCGCCCGCCGAGGCCGCCCTGCACCGACACCGTGGCATCAAGCGCGAGCATCGCGACCGTGAAGTCGCCATACGGCACCGGCGCGAACAGATTGCCGCCGACGGTACCCATGTTGCGCACCGCCGGTCCGCCGATCGAGCGCGCCGGGGCGTGCAGGAAGGCGAGGTCGCGTTCGGCCAGGATGCGCGCGAAGGTGACGCCGGCACCCAGCGTGATGCGCGAGCCCGTGGCATCGATCCGTGTCAGGGCGTGGTCGCTGGCGCGCACGATGGTCGAGATCGAGATGTCGCCCTCGTTCAGCGCTCGCATCACCAACGTGCCGCCGCCGAGATAGCGGGCGCTGCGATCCGAGGACAGCGCCGCCGCGGCGTCATGGGTGCTGGTGAAGGTCTTCACCGTGACTGGCATGATGGTGCTCTCCGCTTACGCGGCCTCCTTCAAATGCCGGCGGATGGCGTCGAAGCCGGCCTGGTAGATGTCTTCCGAAACCATCTGCGTGATGCGCTCGCTGTCTTCGGTCCGCGTCGTGAAGCGCGACTCCCAGTGCCAGAAGGTGCGGTCGCCGTCGGTGACCGGCAGCAGGCGGACATGCGCAACGTAGTTGAACATCGGGATCGGCGTATCGAGCAGGCAGTAGCTGAACGATTGCTCAAGATCGGACAGCGCCAGCAGTTGCTCGCGCAGCTCGGCGCCGTCCTTCAGCTTGAAGCGCCTGACGCAGCCGATCTTGTCGGACGGCTGCGCGCGCTCGATGCCGCTGGTTGCGACCGCCGGATGCCAGCGGTCATGACCGTTGAAATCGCGCAGCACGGCCCACACCGCATCGGTCGGCGCATCCAGGATCGTGCTCTTGACGATATGCGGCACGGCCTATCCCCCGAACGCCCGTTTCAGCGCGTCGAAGCCACCCTGGAACACGCCGCCGCCGATATTGTTGACGAGCTCCGCCTCGCGTTCCGGCGCGCAGTCGAATTCGGCGGTCCATTCCAGAAAGGTCTGGTCGCCGTCGGTGACCGGCGTGAGCCGCAGCGTCGCGACGTAGTTCTCGACGCCCATCGGCGATTCCAGGATCGAATAGGTGCAGAACATGTCGTAATCGGACAGCCCGAGCAGCTTCTCGCGGATGCGATCGCCGTTGCGCAGCCGGAAATCCCTGACGCAGCCGATCTTGTCGGAGGGCTCGCCGCCCTCGATCCGGCTTTCCGCGATCGCGGGATGCCAGTTCGGCAGCCCGTTGAAATCGCGGACGCGGGCCCAGACCCGGTCGTTGCGGGCGTTGACGACGGTGGAGACGTAAACCCGTGCCATGGCGTCAGCTCAGTCCTTCTGGCGCGGCGTGCGCTCAGGGCGCGCCGGCTCGCCGCCGCCCTCGGGCGCCGCCGGCTTGGCCTCGCCGCCGCTCTTGCGCGCGGAGTCCTTGATGCCTTGCATGTCGCGGGCTTCGCGGATCAGGCCGGGCATCTTGGCGAGGCTGCCGCCCTCGACGCCGATATCCGAGAGGATCGAGTCGATCAGCGGCGCCTGCACGCGGTAGCGCAGCGCCGAGTCGATCACCTCGTCGGTGGCGCTGCGGCCGGTGCCGTTGCCGTGGCCATTGCCGTTGAGGCCGTCGACCTGGAGGATGCGGATGCCCTCGATCTTCTCCATCGGCTTGACGCTCTCGCGCACGATGCCCTCGATCCGGTCGAGCAGCTTGCGGCGGAACAGCGAGTAGCGCGCCTGATCGGTCAGCACGTTCTCGGCCTCGTTAAGCAGACGCTGCGCCTCGGCCTCGACCGTGGCACGGACCCGTTCGGCCCCGGCTGCGATCCTGGTTTCCTCGGCCTGCTTTTCGGCGAGCAGCACCTCGACGGTCTTGCGCCGCTTTGCGATCTCGCTTTCGCGCGCGGTGACGACGCGTTCGGCCGCTTCGGTGGCGTGGATCCGGGCGTCCTCGGCCGCGGCTCGTGCCGCGGATTCTTCCAGTGATTTCTGATGCAGCGCGATGGCCTTTTCCATCAGCGCGGTCTCGACATCCTTCTCGCGGTTGACCTCGAGCTTGCGCAGCTCGCGCTCGCGGCCGATGCGGGCCTCGTCGAGGCCACGGTCGGAGGCGATGCGGGCGCGTTCGACCTCCTCGCGGGCGACGATCTCGGCCTCCTGCAGCGACTGGTTGCGAGCGACCTCGAGCTGTTCGATCGCACGGCGCCGCTCGATCCGGGCCGCCTCCAGCGCCTGCTCGCGGGAGACGTCGGTGGTGTCGATGTCCTTGCGCGCCACAATTTCGGCCTGCCGGACCTGCCGGTCGGCATCGATCCGCTCGGAGCGCTTGGCGGCGAGCGCGATCACGCGCTCCTCGTCGGCGAGCTCGATCGCCTTCTTCTGGTCGATGTTGAGCACTTCGCGGGTCCTGGAGGAGGCGATCCGCTCACTCTCCAGCGTCAGCTCGACATCGATGCGCTGCCGCTCGATGGCGTCGCGGCGCTTCAACTCGGCGGCCTCGATCGCCTCGGTGCGCGCGATCTCGAGCCCGCGGGTTTCGCGCTCGGCGCGGATGCGCTGCGCGGCGACCGACTTCTCCTGCGAGATCCGCGCCGCCTCGATCGCCTCGCGGGAGGCGATATCGGCTTCCTCGATCGCACGGGTGCGCGCGATCTCAAGCGCCCGGACGTGCTCTTCCTGGGCGATCCGCGACGCTTCGGTGGCTTCGCGGGCACTGATCCCGGCGATCTCGACCGCCTGGTTGCGCTCGATTTCGAGCTTGCGCGTGGTGTGGTCGGCGGCGATGCGCTCGGCGGCCAGCATCTTCTCGCGCGCGATGCGGGCGGCCTCGACCGCCTTCTGCGCCTCGATCTCGGCTTCCTGGATGGTGCGGACCTGCTGGATCTCCAGCGCGCGGGTGCGCTCGTCCGAGGAGATGCGTTCGACATTGACCGTCATGGTCTGGGCGATCCGCGCCTTCTCGGTGGCCTCGCGGGCGGCGATCTCGGCCTCGTCGACCGCGCGGGTGCGCTCGATCTCGCGGCGCCGGGTCTCCTCCTCATTGGCGATGCGGGCATCGGTGACGACGCGGTCCTGCTGGATACGGGCCTTCTCGATCGCCTCGCGGGCGGCGATCTCGGCTTCCTCGACCGTGCGCATCCGCTCGATCTCACGCTGGCGCACCTCGCGCTCGGAGGCGATGCGGGTGGTGTCGACCGAACGCTGGTTGGCGATCCGGACCTTCTCGATCTCCTCCCGGGCCAGCAGCTCCTTCTCTTCGACCGCCCGCGTCCGCTCGATCTCCTTGTGCCGGGTCTCGCGCTCCGAGGCGATCCGGGCTTCGGTGATCGCCTGCTCGTTGGCGATCCGCGCTTTCTCGATGGCTTCGCGCGCCGCAATCTGGGCCTGCTCCGACTCAGTCTCACGCAGCGCGCGCTCGCGGGCCACTTCAGTGCGCTGCAAGGCGCGGCGCATCTCGATGTCGCGTTCCTGCTCGAGGCGGGCGGTCTCGCTTTCGCGCTCGATCTCCAGCGCCTGCCGCTCGGCCTCGAGATTGCGGGAGCGGATCTTGATCATCGAGTCCTGCTCGATGTCGTTGCGCAGCTTGCGCTTGGCCTCGATGTCCTCCATCAGGCGGGTCAAGCCTTCGGCGTCGAAGCGGTTCGAGGGATTGAAATATTCGAGGTCGGTCTGATCGAGATCGGTGATCGCGACCGACTCCAACTCGAGGCCGTTCTGCGCCAGTGCTTCGGCGGCATTGGCCTTGACGCGCGCCACATAGTCGCCGCGCTGCTCGTGCATCTGCTCCATCGTCATCTCGGAGGCGACCGAGCGGATCGCGGAGATGAACTTGCCGGAGAGCAGGGTGTGGAGCTGCTCGGGCTCCATGGTGCGGCGGCCGAGCGTGGCGGCAGCGATCGAGACCGCTTCGCGGGTCGGCTGGACCCGGACGTAGAAATCGGCCTCGATGTCGACGCGCATGCGGTCGCGGGTGATCACCGCGTCCTGCCTGGAGCGCACGATCCCCATCGGCAGCACGTTCATGTTGACCGGCGTGTAGTCGTGGATGAAGGGCAGCACGAAGGCGCCGCCATTGATCACCACGCGCTCACCGAGGAAACCGGTGCGGACGAAGGAGACCTCCTTCGACGAGCGGTGATACAGCCAGTTCACGACATAGACGATGATGACGATCGCGACGATTGCGACGATGAGCCAGAGGATCAATTCACCGACCAGCATCCCCGACATCTCTTCCTCCCTTGGTCACGGCGGCTAGCGCGCGCCGATCGCCTTGAATTTGCGAACCTGATCCGTGAGCGCCCGCTCGACCGGCAGGCGCTCCATCGAGGAGGCGCCGTAGAAGCCGTGGCAGTTGCGGGTCTTCTTCATAATGAAATCGGCGTCGGCGGGGTCCGCGATCGGACCGCCATGCGCGAGCACGATGATGTTCGAATTGACGCTGAGCGCAGCTTCCGCCCAGGCCTCGATGCGGGCAGGGCAGTCGGCGAGCTTCGGCGCGGTCTGCGCGCCGATCGTGCCGCCGGTGGTCAGGCCCATGTGGCAGACGATGATGTCGGCGCCGGCGATCGCCATCGCGGCGGCCTCTTGCTCGCTGAACACATAGGGCGTGGTCAGCATGTTCTTCTCATGCGCCTTCGCGATCATGTCGATCTCGAGCGCATAGGACATTCCGGTCTCTTCGAGGTTGGCGCGGAAGATGCCGTCGATCAGGCCGACGGTCGGGAAGTTCTGCACGCCGGCAAAGCCAAGCGCCTTGAGCTGGTCGAGGAACGCATCCATGTCGCGGAACGGATCGGTGCCGTTGACGCCGGCGAGCACCGGCGTCCTGGTCACGACCGGCAGCACCTCGCCGGCCATCTCGACGACGATCGCATTGGCATCGCCATAGGGCATCAGTCCGGCGAGCGAGCCGCGGCCGGCCATGCGGTAGCGGCCGGAGTTGTAGATCACGATCAGGTCGACGCCGCCGGCCTCCTCGCATTTCGCCGACAGTCCCGTGCCGGCGCCGCCGCCGACGATCGGCTCGCCGCGTGCGATCATGGCGTGAAACTTCTTCAACAGCGCCGTGCGTTCAAACCTGGCCATGGGTCACCTCGCCACTCTCCGCCGACCACCGGCGCGTCCGAGCAAGGGGCGGAACGCGTTGACGATGGCGGCGGTGAACTCGGGATCGTTGATGTTGCGCTTGATGCGGATGATCTGCCGGTTGCCGGTCTGGCGCACGGTGCGCTCCAGCGCGCGGAACAACGCTGCATCGGCCTCCGGGTCCCAGAACGGCTGGCCGGGTGCATCGAGCGCGGAGACGCCGCCCTCGGCCAGGAAGAAGCGCACCGGCCCGTCCATCTGGTTGAGCCGTTCGCCGATCCAGCGGCCCATGCGCTCGTTCTCTTCCGGCGTGGTCCGCATCAACGTGACCTGCGGATTGTGGATGTGGAATTTACGCTGCCGATAGCGTTCCGGGATCGTGTCGGGTGCGCCGAAATTCACCATGTCCAGCGCGCCGACCGAGCCGACATAGGGCACGCGGCTGCGGATGATGGCGCCGAAGCGATCCTCGGTCGCCGGGAACACGCCGCCCATCAGGAGGTCGCAGACCTCGGTCGTGGTGAGGTCGATCACGCCGGCGAGTTGGCCGGACTCGACCAGCTTCTCCATCGAGCGGCCGCCGACGCCGGTGGCGTGGAAGACGAGGCACTCGAAATCCTCGCGCAGGTCGGCCGCGATCTTCTGCACGGCCGGGGTGGTGACGCCGAACATGGTGATGCCGATCGCCGGAAGGTTGGCGCCTGCGCTGCGCTGCTTGCCGGCCTGCTCATCGAGCCGCGCCTTAACCATGCCGACCAGCGCATGAGCGCCGTTGCCGAGCACCGTGCGCGAAATCGAGTTGAGACCCTGCACGTCGGTCACCGAATACATCATGGTGATGTCGGCGGGACCGACATAGGGACCGACGTCGCCGGACGCGACCGAGGAGATGATCAGCTTCGGCACGCCGACCGGCAGCGCGCGCATGCCCGGCGCGACCAGCGACGCGCCGCCGGAGCCGCCGGCGGAGATGATCCCGGCGATATTGCCCTGGCGACGCAGCCATCGCTCGAACGCCTCCGCCATCGCCGTCACCGAGGCGCCGCGATCGGCGCCGAACACGCCGGAGCCGCCGCGGCCGTGGTTCAGTGCGATCTCCTGCGCGGTGACATCGCAGCTCGCCGCTTTGCCGCTGGTCGAGACGTCGACCAGTCGCGTGCGCAGGCCGCTGCCGGCGATGATATCGCGGATGAAGCGCAGCTCGGCACCCTTGGTGTCGAGCGTGCCGACGATGAGGACGACCGGTGGCCCGGACGTTCGGGAGGTCGTCGGTTCGCGTCGCTGCCGGGTTGCCTCCTCGAGCCGAGTGACCCCGGTGGACTGCGTCCGTGCGGCGGCCTCGATGCGGGCGATCGGCACCGGCTGCGACCAGCGGGTCGGCAGCACGGGATTGGAGACGTAGATGCGGGTCGGCCCCTTGCGTTCCGGCTGCGGGGCACCGACCGCTTCGGCCTTCGCCGGTGCTGGCTCGGCGTCGGTCTCGTCGGCGCCATGGGTGCCGACGCCGAGCAACCGCTGCTGCAGCTCGCGGTCGGTTGCAAGGCGGGCGGAATCGATGATCCGGTTGATCCGGCCATTGACCATGATGGCGACGTTGCGCGACACCGCCGTCGCCACACCGATGTTCTGCTCGATGACCAGCACGGAGATGTCGCCCTCATCGCCGAGCCGCAGCAGCATGTCCTCGACCTGGGCGACGATCACGGGCGCAAGGCCTTCGGTCGGCTCGTCCATGATCAAGAGATGCGGATTGGTCAGCAGCGCGCGCGCGATCGCGAGCATCTGCTGCTCGCCGCCGGACAGCTGGTTGCCGCCGTTGCTCTTGCGCTCGGCAAGGCGCGGGAAGATGTCGTAGATCCGCTCGATGGTCCAGGCGCCGCGCCGCAGGCCGCCGGCAAGCGCGAGGTGTTCGTCGACGGTCAGCGAGCGCCACAGGCGGCGGCCCTGCGGCACATAGCCGACGCCGAGCCGGGCGATCCGCGCCGGATTGAGCCGCGTGACCTCCTCGCCGCGGATCCGGATCGAGCCGCCGCTGGCGCGCACGAGGCCCATGATGGCCTTGCACAGCGTGGTCTTGCCCATGCCGTTGCGGCCGACCACCGAGAACACGCCGGACTCGAGCGTGAGATCGACGCCCTGCAGCGCATGCGAATGGCCGTAATAGACGTCGAGGCCCTTCACCTCGAGCGCGGGCACTGCTCGGCGGTCATTCATGGCCGCCTCCGAGATAGAGCTCCTGCACCTCGGGATCGGATTCGATCTCGCGCGGCAGGCCTTCCTTGAAGATGCGGCCGTTGTGCATCATCGTCACGCTCTCGACCACGCGCAGCGCGACGTCCATGTCGTGCTCGATGATGATGTAGCCGATATGCGCCGGCAGCGAGGTCAGGATCTCGATCAGCTCGCGCCGCTCGGTCGGCGACAGCCCCGCCGCCGGCTCGTCGAACAGGATGAAGCGCGGCGCGCCGGCGAGCGCCAGCGCGATCTCGAGTTGTCGCTGCTGGCCATGCGCAAGCTCGGCGACGCGCTGGTCCTTCACGCCGCTGAGGTGAACCGCCTGCACCAGCGTTTCGGTCGCGTGCATCAGCGCATCGTTCTGCCCCGGGCGCAGGAATGAGAATCGGCCGCGCGAGACGCCGCGGCAGGCGAGGTAGACGTTGTCTTGCACCGTCAGGCCGGGGAACAGCGCCGAGATCTGGTAGGTGCGGCGCAGGCCCCGACGGATCCGCTCATAGGGCGGGAATTGGGTGATGTCCTCGCCGAAGAAGCGGATCGTGCCGGAGGAGGGCGGGAAGTCGCCGGTGATGCAGTTGAACAGCGTCGTCTTGCCGGCGCCGTTCGAGCCGAGCACCGCGCGCCTTTCGCCGGGCCGCACGGTGATGGTGACGTCGGTCAGCGCGGCCAGCGCGCCGAACAGCCTTGTCACGCCGCGCAGCTCGAGCGCCGCGCCGGCGCCGACCACGGACAGCCGCTGCGCGACGCTATCCATGGCGACCTCCGCCTGAACGTTGCGTCGAGGATGCGTTGCGCCGCCGCCAGCGTTCCCACAGGCCGATCACACCGTCGGATGACCAGAACACGATGGCGAGGAAGCCGAGCCCGATCAGCAGCCGGAAGCGGTTGCCGTCGAGTCCGAACTTGATCAGCACGTCGAGCGCGAAAGTCCGCAGCAGCACGAAGATCAGCGCGCCGATGAAGGGTCCGATCGGCCGCGTGATGCCGCCCACCACGGCGATGATCAGGACGTCGATGCAGGCGCCGACGCTGACCGAGCCGGGCGAGATCTGCCGGTAGTTCCAGACCTGCAGCACGCCGCCGAGCGCGGCGATGAAGGCGGCGAAGGCGTAGGCCGCGATGCGGTGCGCATTGGGGTTGAAGCCGAGCGCCGCCATGCGGCGGGAATTGTCGCGGACGCCCTGCAGCGCGAGGCCGAACGGCGCCCGCGAGGCATACTGGACGGCGAAGTAGCAGATCGCGGCGACGCCGAGCGTGACATAATAGAAGGCGATATCGGCGCGCCAGTCGACGCCCCAGAACTGCGGCGTCGCGACGGTGTTGATGCCGGTGTGGCCGTTGAAGATCGCCCAATTCTGGTTGGTAAAGTAGTAGAACGCGGCGCCGATCGCGAGCGTAATCATGATGGTGTAGATACCCTCGGTGCGCACCGCGAGCGCGCCGCCGAGCGTGCCGAACAGCGTCGCCAGCGCCAGCGCCATCGGGGTTGCCAGCCACCACGGCCAGCCGAGGCTGATATTGGCGTTGCCGCTGATGCCGAACACCGCGACCATGTAGCCGGCGAAGCCCGCGATGGTGAGCTGCATCAGGCTGACCATGCCGCCATAGCCGGCGAGGAACATCAGGCTGAGCGCGATGATGCCGAGGATCAGCGTGGTGGCGAAGATCTCGATCAGGAAGAAGCCGTTGGCGATCAGCGGCATGATCACGAGGATCAGCGCGACCAGCCAGGCCGCCGGGTTCTGGAATTCCGGCCAGGCACGGACAAAGGCGCGGCGGGTCGCGTTGGCGGATGGATCGGGGCGGAACTGGGTGCTCTGGAGCAGCGACATCGGTCATCGCCTCGCGAGCAGGCCCTGCGGCCGCAGCGCCAGCACCAGCACCATGATCAGAAAGGTGACGACGATGGCGTAGGTCGGGATGTAGACCGAGCCGAGCTGCTCGGCGAGGCCGATGATGACAGCGCCGAGTGCCGCTCCCGGGATCGATCCCATGCCGCCGACGATCACGACGACGAGCGAGGCGAGCAGGAACCGCGTATCCTCGCCCGGCGACAGCGACTGGAAGGTGCCGCCGACCACGCCGGCAATGCCGGCAAGGCCCGCGCCGAGCGCGAACACCAGCACGAACACCAGCTGGATACGTACGCCGGTCGCGGCCAGGATGTCGCGGTCGTCGACGCCGGCACGCACGATCATGCCGATCCGCGTACGGTTGAGCGCCAGCCACATCGCGATTCCGATCACGACGGACGCAGCGAAGATCACCAGCCGCACCAGCGGGTATTGCAGATAGACCGGTTCGCCCGATGATTTGATCGCGGTCAGCAGCGGCAGCTGGATCGGGCCGATCAGCCAGCTCGGGGTCTGGATCTGGTAGAAGTCGCCGCCGAACACCCAGAGCATCAGATCGGCGAACACGATCGACAGCCCGATCGTCACCATGGTCTGCCTGAGGTCCTGACCCTCCATGCGTCGGAACACGACGAGCTGCAGGATCACGCCGACCAGCGCCACCGCGATGAAGGCGATGATGAAGCTGAGGAGCCACGACCCGGTCCAGCTGCTGATCGCGTAGCCGACATAGCCGCCGAACAGATAGAGCGAGCCGTGCGCGAGGTTGACATTGCGCATCAGGCCGAAGATCAGCGTGAAGCCGCTAGCCACCAGGAAGTAGAGCCCGCCGAGCGTGATGCCGTTCAGCACCGCGTTGAGGAACACGCGCTTGCGGCCGATCGCGGCCTCCAGCCCCGGCGGCCAGATCGCGAACACCAGCCACGCGAGCACCGCGACCGCGATGATCACGATCAGCGCCCAGGCCGGATGGCGTTCGATGAACCTGGCCATCTCCGTCGCGTTCCCTCACTGGTCGCGACCGTCTGCCGGGCCGCGTGTCCAGTATCCTACCGAGGGCGTAAGCTCAGGATTTGATCGACAGTATCTTTTATCGTGCGCTCCGGAACTCCTTCACGGCCGCAACACCTTGGCGGCGCGGCGATAGTCGGTCGGGGCCATGCCGACATTGGCGGCGAAGAAGCGGGTGAAGCCGCTCTGCGAGGAGAAGCCGAGGTCGAAGCCGATATCGGCGATCGGCGTCTCGGTCGCCACCAGCGCATCGAGCGCCTGCTCCATGATCAGCGTGTTCATGTAGAGGTGAGGGGTGACGCCGGTCTGGGTGCGGAACAGCCGGTAGAAATGCGGCCGCGACAGCCCGGCCTCGCGCGCGATCGCATCGAGCTCGATCTCGGCGCCGGGGCTTTCCGACATCAGCTTGATCGATTTGCGGACCCGGAAATCGGTCACCGCGGTCGCCGCGCGCGCATCCTGCGCGGCCTGCCAGCTCTCCTCGTAGCAGGAGTCGATCAGCTGCCGGAGTTCGCAATCGAGGCTGCGCAGCGACGGCGCGCCGCACACTAGTGCTGCGGTGCGGCGGATCAGCCGGTCGAGCGCTTCGGTGCGCGGAAAGAAGGTGCGGCCGAACCGCAGGCCCTGTGCCGTCGCGGGCTGCGGCGCGAACCATTCGGCGTTGACATAGAGCACGAAGAAGATCGCGCCGTGGTCCATGTCGGTCGGCAGAAAATTGTGCGGTTCCCACGGGTTGACCGCGACGACGGTGTCGTCCTTGAGCAGCAGCCGCTGCTCCGAAACGTCGATCTGCGCCGGCGTTCCGCCGACATGAAAGATCAGATGCCCCTCGCGGTGCGCATGCACGTTGAAGGGACGGTTCAACTGATAGACCGTCGCGCGACCGAACCGGCCGTGGAAGACGGCAAGCGCCCTGCTCATGCCTCCCCTCCCGCGGGATGTTCTTGTCTTTTCGACAAGGGTTCATCATCCGCCCGCGGAAAGCAAGGGCGAGCAGGGCTCTTGATGCAACCGCGTACCATGCCGCGGCCGTTCAGCCTGCACTGCAACAAATACGTCAGTACTTCTTGCACTCCGGGACCGTGCGGCTCGGCAGGCCGATCTTGGCGAACACCGCCGGATCGTAGCCCAGCGTCTGGTTGACGTTCGGGATCACCTTGACGACCTTGCTGAACAGCGCGCCCTTGCCGTCATCGACCACCTCGGTGACGAAATTGGTGCCGATCGCCTGGCGGTTGGAGTCGAGCTTGATCTTGCCGTTCGGCGCGTCGATCTCGATCTTCGCCAGCGCGTCCTTGAGCTTGGCCTGGTTGTTGGAGAGATCGCCATTGACCTGGCGCAGCGCCAGGATCAGCGCCATCGTCGAGCCGTAATAGTTGGTCGCGAGCAGCGACGGGCTCGGGAAGCGTTTGGCCGGCGGGAAGGCATCCTGATAGGCCTTCACGAATTTCTGCCAGCCCGGATCCTCCCAGGTATCGGCCTGGCCGCTGGCGGCGATGGTGCCGATCAGCGCGTTCTTGGCGTTGCCCTTCGACGACAGGATGGTCTGGTCGATCATGATCGAGCCGCCCATCAGATGCGCCTTGCCGCCGGCCTGCTGATACTGGTTGAGGAAGTTGACGGCGTCGGCGCCGCCGAGGCCGAGATAGATCGCGTCGACGTCATCAGGCAGCGCGGCGATCACGGAGGCAAAGTCCTTGGTGCCGAGCGGCACCCATTGCCGGTTGGTGACCTGGCCGCCGGCGCCGCAGAACTCGAGCACCAGGCCAAATACCTGGGTGTAGATGAAGGAGTAGTCCTCGCCGACGGTCGCGATCTTGCGATAGCCCTTGGTCTCATAGGCGTATTTGCCGAGGCCGACCTGCCACTGCGCGCCGTCCATGTTGTAGCGGAAGAAGTTCGGCGCCGGATCGACATAGGTCGTCTCCTGCGCGCCGGAGGCGGCGTTGACGAAGGTCAGCTCCGGATGGGTCTTGGCGAAGTTCTTGACCGCGATGCCTTCGTCGCCAGACAGCGGCGACAGCAGGATCTGCACCTTGTCCTGCTCGATCAGCTTGCGCACCGCGCGCACCGCGGAGTCGGGCGTCGCGTCGGTCGAGGCGACGACGAATTCAAGCTCCTTGTCGCCGATCTTCTTGCCGAGCACGTTGAGCGCCGTCTGGAAGCCGCGCATGCCGTCTTCGCCGAGCACCGTGTAGGTGCCCTCGAGCGTCGCGGTGACGCCGACCTTGATCTTCTCCTGAGCGAACGCTGTGCCCGAAAGCAACAGGCTGCTCAACGCAATCAGTCCCAAACTGCCTTTCAACATCGCGCTCCTCCCTCTGTGTTGTCGCCGGCGTCCACCTGGCGTGCGAAGGCTGATGGCGTCCGGTTGTTGCCGGCAAAGCTAGCCGAAGGCGGGCGCGGCGCGGATGTCGTCGGCGCGTGGTGGCTTAACGGGCAGTCTCATTTTGATTGTTGCGCCGCAGCGCGGCTCGCGGCGCAATGCCGTGGAGCTTGTTCGGTGTCGTCAGCGGGCAAGCTGGTGACCAGTATTCCAGAACGGTCCTGCTTGAGCCGCGAGTCACGGCGCACTGGATGCCCGCATGTGCGGGCATGACACCGGAGAGAATGCCGTCCATGGCTCTCTCCGCACGTCGTCCCGGCGAAAGCCGGGACCCATACGCCGCGGCGGGTGTCGTGAACGGGACTCGTCGTTCCACGTCGTTCAACAATCACGCTCGGTGGTTATGGGTCCCTGTGTCTTGGAAGTCTGTCACGATGTGGGTGGGCGGGAAGCCGTTGGGTCCTTGGCGCTTGACGCCGTGAGCCGGCTCGGTCTCCCGCCCGTTCCATCTATCAACCTGAACAGTTGCACGAGGCTGCGCCAACAGACCTCGCATCACAGGGACAGGCACCGTGACCATAGCTCTTCGTTACGTCGGAATCGACATCTCCAAGAAGCACCTCGATATCTTTGATGAGGCTGACGGTGTGCCGAGGCGCATTGCCAACGCGACACAGGCCATCACACAGCAGGTGGCGCGTTGGCAATGCGATGCGCTGGTGGTCTTCGAGGCGACGGGTATCTATGACCTCGCGCTGCGCGAGGCGCTGCGTCAGGCCGGGATCCAGTTCGCACGGATCAACCCGGCCCGGGCCCGCGACTTTGCACGGGCTAGCGGCCTGCTGGCCAAGACCGATCCGATCGATGCGCGGATGCTGGCGGCCTTTGCGCGGGCCATGCAGCCCGCCCCCGAGCAGGTCGCCGATCCTGCACGGGGCGCCTTGGCGAGGCTTGCAAAACGGCGGGATCAGCTGGTCCTCATGCGCGCCCAGGAGAAGAACCGGCGCAGCGAGGCCGACGATCGTGCAATGGCCGAACGCATTGGCCGCCTCATCGAGGTCCTCGACAGCGAGATCGCCGAGATCGAGGCCGACATCGGCGCCTTGATTAAAGCCGAAGCGGAGATCGCGGACGATGCGAAGTTAATGCGTTCGCTGCCCGGCGTGGGTCCGGTGGCCTGCATGCAGCTCATCGCCCAGATGCCGGAACTCGGGCGGGTCGGACCGAAACAACTCGCAGCGCTCGCAGGCCTTGCTCCCTTCAACGTCGACAGCGGCGCCTTCCGCGGCAAGCGCAAGATTGCGGGCGGCCGAAAGCGCGTTCGTGACGCCCTTTATATGGCGGCCCTCAACGCAGTTCGCAGGGCCGATCCGTTCAAGGCCTTCTATGCACGACTGCGACAGGCCGGAAAACCAGCCAAACTCGCCCTCATCGCCGTCGCCAGGAAGCTGTTGACGGTCCTCAATGCCATGATGCGAGACCGAAAGCCGTACCTGCAGACCAATCCAACATAACAGTTGCCGGCCTTCGCCGGGACGACACCGAATGTGTTGCGCGGCTGGTAAGTCATGCTTTTGTGTTCTCGCGACATGATCTGTCCGAGCTTTGCTCTTCGTTCCGCCCTGGCTCTTGAAGAGGCGCAGGGAAACCCGGATACCGATCGCACCCCATGGGTCCCGTGCAAATGGAAAGCGCGGGATGTAAGACCACAGATGTAATCGGAAACATCCGGCTTTCTCCGCGCGCGCTCCCCCCGGCGAGACGGGCTTGGTTGTCGCCGCTGCCGCGAAGATGCTTCGCATCTCACGGGGGGACACCTGCCACTAAGCGTCAAGCCTGCACGACTTCGCCATTCGACTTGCGCGCTCTCGTCAGTTTCACGCTCGGCGTCCACCGCATCTCACACCGCGTCCGTGACGATTGCGAAGCGCCCCTCGCGACGCGCGTGGCGGATTGGTCGCAAGATGTGGCTGCCGGAACCGATGGTGGCGCGCGTCGGAGATTTCGATAATTGGGACGAACGTAGAAGTTCCCTTGCGTTTGCCCAACATTGTCCATCATGAGTCTATCAACTTCGCGTGTGGTGCCTGTTGAATGCGGAGACAGGGGATCGCCGGAACCCGAGGTGCACAGACTCGGGTCGCGTCAACAGGCAGGCGGAGCGGAACAATCAAGCAAATAGTGGTGCGACGATGCCTGCCGCCTTTGCCGGGGCGGGCAAGGCGAAGGTATTTCATCGCTGCAGCGCGGCGCGTTCTGCGTTCGGCGTGCGTCGCTGTCGTCGGTTGCTCGCTGTGCGAGCAGGCTCACGCGCTCGACTTCTTTGGCCTGTTCGGTTCCGACGATCCGCCGCCGGTCAGCGCCACGACGCTGTCCTATCGGCTGGAGATCGAAGCCAAGACGCCGGAGGGCAAGAACGATAGCGACGCCGAACAGGCATTGCGCGATGCCGCCGGCACCTATCGCCTTCGACAGGAACCGCCCCCGGACGGGGAAGGTCTCGCGCGCCGGCTGCAGGCAGACATCAATCCGCTACTTGATGCCCTTTGGGGGCTTGGCCGCTACAACGCCCAGATCGATGTGACGATAGATGGAGTTCCAATCTCCCTCGACGAGATCGGGCTCGCCGCGGCGGCGCGTCGGGCCGACAGCTTTCGCAATCGGACCGTTGTGCCCGTCAAGGTCATCGCGCGACTTGGTCCGTTGTTCAAGCTGCGCGCCGTTGATGTAGACTATCCGCGCGACCAAGCGCCGCAGGGATTGCCGCGCCGCGCGTTTGCGCTGAAGTCCGGCGATCCCGCGATCTCTGCCGACCTGCGCGCCGCGCAGGTGAAGCTCGTCGACTGGTTCCGCAGCAACGGACATCCGCTCGCGAAGGTCGCCGACGTCAAGGCCACCGTCGATCATGGCGCCGCCGCGATGGACCTTCGGCTGCGGGTCGAAGCGGGCCCCAAGGCCGGCATCGGCGCCGTGACGATCTCGGGCGGAGACGTCGATCCGAGAGTAGTGGCCACGCACGTCTACCTGAGGGAAGGCGAGCCTTATTCGCCAGAGCGGCTCGCCTTGGCGAAAACCTCGATCGCAAAGATCCCGGCCATCGGGGGAATTCGGGTCCGCGAGGCGGACCAGCTCGATGAGAATGGCAATCTGCCGGTCTTCATCGATTTGACGGAAAGGCCCAGGCACGCGGTGGGCCTCTCGGCGAAATATTCCACCGTCGATGGTCCCGGCATTGCTGGCTACTACGAGGATCGGAACATATTCGGCGGCGGCGAGCGCCTGAGGCTCGAAGCGTCCGCCTCGCTTTTGCAACGGATCGACGGCACGTCCTTCACCGGCTTCAATAATCTGAGCGGCTCGGATTTCGGCGCACGCTTTACCGGCACCTTCATCAAGCCGGGCTTGTTCGGTACGGCCAACGATCTACTGATCGAGGCCACTGCGTTCCGCGAGCGTGTCGGCAACAACGACCTCGGCGGTTACACTGACGACACGGTGCGCGGCACGTTCGGCGTGATCCATCGCTTTTCGGAGGCGGCTTCGCTGCAGGCCGGTCTCCAGGTCGAGCAATCGAAATCGCAGGACGTGCTGGGGCGGGTCGATGCGACATTGATCGGCTTCACGGCGACCGGCCGCTACGACACGACAGACAATCCGCTCGACCCCACGCGCGGTGTGCGCCTCTCGGCGACCGTCAATGCCTATCCGAAGCTGATGGGTTCCACGATCGATCTGTTCGAAGCGCGGGTTGCGGGCTCGGCCTATTATGCGCTCGACGAGCAGGCCGACTACGTTCTGGCGGGTCGGTTGGCCGCAGGCTCGCTTGCGGGCGCGCCGCTCGACCAGATTCCGGATGCACATCGCTTCTTCGCTGGCGGCGGCGGATCCGTGCGCGGTTACGGCTTCAACACCATTTCGCCGATGATGTTCGGTCAAATCACCGGTGGTCGCAGCCTGATCGAGGGCTCCGCCGAGGTGCGGGTCAGGATCACGCCCACCATCGGCCTCGTGCCATTCTTCGACTTTGGCACCGCCTCCCGATCATCCCTGCCAGGCTTCGACGACTATGTGGGCTACGGCGCGGGACTTGGCTTGCGTTATCTCACGCCAGTCGGCCCGATCCGCCTTGACGTTGCGACACCGCTGAACCCTCGCCCCGGAGACAGCCGTTACGCGATCTATGTCAGCATTGGGCAAGCCTTCTGATGCGCATCCGACGGCTGTTCATTATCGGTTCCGCCGTCGCGGCCCTGGGTCTCATCGCTGCCGCGGTGCTTGGTGTCGTTCTCTACGGAATGGTGGGCGGGAGCGGCGAGAACCAGCAGGATGTGCTGGCCAGTCTTGTCTCGCGGACGCTCTCGACGCCGGCGACCCAGGTCCATGTCGGCGCCGTCGATGGTGTGCTGTCCTCGGATGCAACGGTCCGCGACGTTAGCATCACCGACAAGGACGGAGTCTGGCTGACGCTCGACAAGGCGCGCCTCGTCTGGCGACGCAGTGCATTGTTGCTGGGGCGGCTGGAAATCGACCGTCTCGAGATCGGCACGCTTGAGATCAGGCGAAAGCCGCTTCCGTCCGACCAGCCTGCCGCCGAGTCCGATCAGCCGATGCTGCCTGACCTTCCGGTGAAGGTGCAGGTGAAGGCTTTCGACCTGCGGGCCCTGACGCTGGGACAGTCGATTCTGGGTGAAGCTTTGAGTGTCGCGGCGACCGGCAATACCGAGCTCGGCTCGCCCTCGGAAGGGCTCGTCTTCAACCTCGATGCCACCCGCAAGGATTTTCCGGGCCACTTCAAGGCCGCTCTCGCCTACGTTCCGCAGGGAAATGCGCTTACCCTCGACGTCACGCTCGACGAGCCAGCCCACGGACTCATGTCGAAGCTCGGCCATCTGCCGGGCGAGCCGCCCGTCACATTCGCACTGGGCGGCAAGGGCACGCTCGACAGCTTTCGCGGTGCCCTGAAGTTGCAGGCCGGCCCCACGATCGATGCGACCGGCACGATTGCGCTTGACCGAAACGGCGCGGCCCGAGTGCTCGCAACGCGCCTTGCCAGTCACCTCGAACCGTTGTTGCCGGCGATCGCCGCGCCGGTCTTCGCCGGCGAAACCCATCTCGACAGTACGACACATTTTGGTGACGACGGCAGCATCGCCCTGGACGGGCTGACGCTGACGAGCCGTCTCGCGCGGCTCGACGCGAAAGGTCTGCTCCGAGCCGATAAGGTCGTGGATTTCGCGGCTTCGGTCCGCGCTTTGCCAAGCAACGGCGACGTGACCGAGACTGACCAAGGCTCGATCCGCAGCCTCGTTTTCGACAGCCGCGTCAACGGCCCAATCAAGGCTCCGACAGCATCGGTCAAGCTCGCGCTGTCGGGTGCTCATCTGCCGGACGGAGACGTCGAGACGCTTGATGCTTCGATCACGGCCGTTCCTCGTGCCGAGGCCAGCGGTCCCGCAACGCGCATCGTCCTTGACGCGAACCTGCGCGCTTCCGGCATTGCGCCACGCGACGCGAGTTTGGCGGCCGCGATCGGCAACACCGCATCGCTCGTGCTCCACGGCGATACGGACCTGGGCGGCCACGCCAGGATCGAGCGTCTCGAGATCGGCACATCAACGGTTCAGGCCACCTATACAGGCGATGTCAGCGCCGATCGCCTGAATGGCCGGGCAACCGGAACCGTGCCCGACCTCGGCGCCTTTGCCGACCTTGCCGGGCTGAAGCTTGCGGGCTCGGTGGCGTTCGGCCTCGATCTCGACACGGATTTACAGCGTGGCAACTTCGATATCAGAATGTCAGGTGCCGGCGAGAAGCTTGCGACGGGACTTGCGGCGCTCGATGGGCTTGCGGGGGCGCGGCTCGCACTCGCCGCCGACATCTCTGGCGATGGCCGCGACACTTACACGGTCCGCGGCGCGTCGATCGACGGAGCCCATGTTGCGGTTCGCGCCAAAGGAACAGTGACGCGCGACTCGAGCGACCTGTCGGCGCGTGTTGACCTGCCGGATCTCTCGGCGGCCGATGCGCGCCTCACCGGTGCGGGAGCTCTCGACGTCGGCCTGACCGGCGGGCTCGCGCATCCCGGGGTTTCGTTCGCGGCCTCGGTGGATCGCGCCACCGCCATGCGGCGTCCGATTCCGCATCTGGCGCTCGCCGCGACGGTCAGCGACATCAACGGAGTCTGTGCTGTCGAGGCCAAGCTCGACGGCTCCGTCGACGGCAAGCCAGCGCGCGGGATTGTTCAGCTGAGTCGTCGATCGTCGGAGCCCGACGATCGCGCTTCTCCCGCCTTTGCCGGATGGCACGCAAAGACCATCGACATCGCGATCGGATCGGTATCCCTGAAGGGGGCAGCAACGATCGACGCCCAGAGATTCGCCGGCGGGCAGATTCGCTTCGCAGCCGGGGCGCTCGCCGATCTCTCGCCGCTTGCCCTCACAGAGCTCGCCGGTTCGGCCTCACTCGACCTTGCCGCTTCGGCCGACGGCGGCCAACAGTCGGTCCGGCTTGCCGGCAAGGGTGCCGGAATCCGTGCCGCGGGTGCGGCCGTCCGCAATTTCGATCTGCGCGCCGATGGCGCCGATCTCTACAGCCATCCGGTGCTCAATGCTGATGTGCAGGTCAATGGTGCCGAGTTCGGCGGTCAGACAATCTCAAACGTCACGCTGGCGGCCACGGGCAATGCCGATGCGAGCACGATCGGCCTGTCCGCCAAGGCTGCCGGATTCGATCTCGATGCCGCGGGCGCACTGACCACCAGGGAGCGGGTGCGGTTCGATCTCAACCGCTTCACCGTGCGCCGTGGCGCCAAAGCGATTGCGCTGCAGGGCCCCGCGGGCTTCACGCTCGACGATGGCACGCTGCTGATCGAGCATCTGGCGCTCGCAATTGGACGTGGCCGCTTCACGGTGGACGGCAAGGCCGGCCAGGTGCTCGACCTCAAGGCCGTGGCCAACGCGATCCCGCTCGGCGAGGCCGATGTCGCGATACCCGGTCTGGGCCTGAGCGGGACCCTCGACGCGTCAGCGGCCATTGCGGGCTCCATGAGCGCGCCGACCGGCCAGTACAAGGTCGCGGTCAAGCAGCTTACCGCGCCGCAGACCAGAAGCGCCGGCCTGCCGCCGATCGACGTTGCCGCGGACGGACGGCTCGATGGCAGCCGCGCGAGCCTGAACACCACAATTGCTGCGGGAAGAGCCGGTGCGATCGCGGCGTCGGGCACGGTGCCGCTCGACGCCACGGGTCCGATCGCGCTGACCGCGAAGGGCCGCCTCGATGCCGCCATCGCCAATGCCGCGCTTTCCGCCTCCGGCCGTACCGTGTCCGGCAGCGTTACGCTCGATGCCCGTGTCGGCGGCACGCGTACCAGGCCACAGATCGGCGGTGTCGCCACCATGAGCGGAGGTACCTTCCGTGACAGCATGCTCGGTACGCGCCTCGATGCCGTCGAGGCGAAAATCACCGCCGAAGGAGAGCGCATCGTCGTGGAGCGCCTGACCGCGGTGACGCCCAACGGCGGTACGTTGTCCGGCTCCGGTGAGGTACGGGTCGCCCCGGATGCAGGTTTTCCAGGCACGGTCTCGATTCGCGGTCAGCAGGCGACGCTTGCTTCCAGCGCGCTGGCGACCGCGCAGGCCAATCTCGCTATCGACGTCACAGGCGCCCTGGCGCGCGATCCGCGGATCGTCGGTCGCGTCGACTTGACTCGCGTCAACGTCGATATTCCGGATCGCCTGCCGTCGACGCTGAAGCCGATCGACGGCATCAACCATGTGAACGCCTCGGGACAGGCCGCTGCACGGCTCGCAGCTGCGCGCAAGGCCGAGACGCCGAAAGGCAACAAGAAGCGTCCGGCGCTCTTCAATGCCGCGCTGGACGTGACAGTTTCGGCGCCGAACCACGTCTTCATCCATGGCCGCGGGGTAACCGCGGAACTCGGCGGCTCCGTTCATGTCGGCGGCACGAGCAACGCGCCGGTTCCGAAGGGAGCCTTCTCGCTCTATCAGGGCAAGCTGGTGGTGCTCGGAAAGACGCTGACCTTCACCAAGGGCAATCTCTCCTTCAACGGCGATCTCGCGCCCGAGCTCGATTTCGCGGCAGAGATACAGGCCCCTGACATCACCGCGCAGGTCGGAATCTCGGGCCCGGCGGCCGCGCCGGTCTTCGCCTTCCATTCGCAGCCCGAGTTGCCGCAGGACGAGATCCTGTCGCGCATTCTCTTTCAGAAAGCTTCGGGCAGCCTGACGACCTCGCAGGCCGTGCAGCTCGCAGGGGCCGCGGCTCAGTTCGCAAGCGGTGGCGAGGGAACGGTGGACCGCATGCGCCGCTCGCTCGGGGTCGACAATCTGGATGTGGGCGCCGGAGCGGGCGGTCCGATGGTCGGCGCCTCGCGCGCGATCGGCGACAGGCTGAGCGTGGGCGTGCGGACGGGCGCGAGCGCCAGCCAGTCAGGAGTGTCGGCCAATGTCGACGTGACGCGCCATATCCGCGTCGAGTCGGATGTCGATGCGAAGGGCTCGACATCCGTCGGTGTCGGCACGCGATTCGAATGGTAAAGGCGACCGAGATCGCCCCTCACTTCGTGGTGTAGCCGCCGTTGACCAGGATGGTCTGGCCGGTCATCCACCAGCCGTCCGACACCAGCAGGCGGATCCACGGCACGATGTCCTTGATGTCGGTGAGCCCGTTCCTGGAGAAGCCCGACAGCGCCGCCGCCGATTTGTGGTAGGCGACCGCGTCCGCGCCTTCGGCCGGATAGAAGAACGGCGTGTCCATCGGGCCGGGTCCGATTGCGGTGACCGAGATGCCGCGCGCGCCGAACTCCTTCGATGCCGCACGGGTGAAGTGCTCGACCGGCGCCTTGGTCCCGGCATAGGCCGCATAGAACGGCGTGTAGGCGCCGAGCAGCGACGTCACCAGCGTGCAGATCTTGCCGTTGTCGTTGACGTGGCGGCCGGCCTCCTTGAGGAAGAAGAACGCGGACTTGGCGTTGACCGCGCTCATCGCGTCATATTCGGTCTCCGAGATCTCGATCATCGGTTTCTTCAACACCTTGCCGACGGTGTTGATCGCGATGTCGGGGCGGCCGATCGCGGCGACCGCGTCGGCGAACAGCTTCTCCATCGCGCCTGCTGTTGTGAGATTGGCCTGGAAGGCGACCGCCTTGCTGCCTGCGGCCTGCAGCGCCGCCACCGTCGCGTCGGCATCGGCCTTGGTGGCCGCGCTGTTGTAGTGGATCGCGATCGCCCTGGCGCCGTGGGCGGCGAGATCGCGCGCGATCAGGCCGCCGAGATTCTTGGCGCCGCCGGCGATGATGACGGTCTTGCCCTTGATGCTGTGGTCGGTCATGGCGTTCGCCTCTCCAGGTCTCGCGGCCGCGCCCTGCGGCCGCTTTCTGGAGAGGACGATATCGTCTAGAATTTGCCGATAAAGCCATGCATCCTGATCTCACTTGTCGGGAATGGCGAACAATCGTGGACGATTTTGGACCGCATCGACCTGTTCCGCATCTTCGCTCGCGTCGTCGAGTGCGCGAGCTTTACGCGGGCGGCCGATACGCTGGGCCTGCCGCGCTCGTCGGTCTCGTCAGCGGTCGCAGAACTGGAGCAGCGCGTCGGCGCGCGGCTGCTGCATCGCACGACGCGAAAGGTGTCGCCCACGCATGACGGCGCGGCCTTCTACGAACGAGCCTTGCGCGTCGTTGCCGATGTCGAGGAGGCCGAGACCCTGTTTCGCCACGCCGCCGCCGAACCGTCCGGCAGGCTCAGGGTCGACGTGCCCGGGCGGATCGGCCGCCTGATCATCGCGCCGGCGTTGCCGGCTTTCCTTGATCGTTATCCGCAGATCGACATCGATCTCGGCGTCACCGATCGCGCTATCAACCTGATCGAGGATTCCGCCGATTGCGTCGTGCGCGTCGGCCCGCTCAGCGATTCCGGTCTGATCGCGCGGCCGCTCGGCGATCTGACGCTGATCAATGTCGCAAGCCCCGGATATCTCGCGCGCCACGGCACGCCGCGAACGCCCGACGATCTCGGCGCGCATTGGGCGGTCAACTACGCCTCGCCCTCCACCGGCCGCATCGAGGAGTGGGAGTGGAGCGAGCAGGGCGCGTCGCGCGGCATCGCGCTGCGCGGCCGCGTCACCGTCAACAGCGCCGAGGCCTATATCGCCTGCTGCCTCGCCGGCCTTGGCCTGATCCAGATTCCCGCCTACGACGTGAAGCGGCACCTCGATGCCGGAGAGCTCGTCGAGCTGATGCCGCGGCACCGCGCCGCGCCGATGCCGATGACCTTGCTCTATCCGCACCGTCAGCATCTGTCGCGGCGGCTGCAGGTGTTTGCCGACTGGCTGACGGATTTGCTGAAACAGAAGCTGCTCGCGGCGGAGTAGGGGCGCAGGCTGGCGTTCCCGGTCGGTGGGACGTATAATCCCGGCGCTCGTGACGGTAACCTGATGACCACTTTGGTAAGTAAATTCGGCCCTGCAAGCGTAGTGTTGGCGCTGTGCCTGAGCGGCCAGCAGGCCAGTGCCCAGGCCGGCCCGGTGCGCTACTGGACGCCGGGCTCGCTGTTCGGCTTCGGCGGCAGCCTTGCCGACGGCCAGAAGGCGGATACTTACGGAAACTTTCCGAGCTTTGACGCCGCCGGCGCGCAAGGCGGCGATTTCTCATATCTGAACGGCCGGCCCGACGGCTGGTTCGCCGGCAGCGAAGGCGGTCGCGTCGGCTGGAACGCACTCGGCCAATCGGCGGCGTTCGGCTCGCTGGAATATCAGGGCGCGCAGTTCGGATACAATTTCAGGGGCGTCGGTAATACGCCCGTGACCTTCTTCGCCGGCTTCGACACCCTGAAATACAATCCGCCCGGTGCCGGCGGGCCGCTGGCGCCGTTCAGCGGCAATCCCGGTGTCAACGCCGGCTATTCTGCGCGCGCGGGCCTCGAGTTCCGGCCGACTTCGAATCTCAGCCTGTCCTTCGGCGCGAGCTTCACCCAGCAAGGGGCGGAGCGGATGGACAGCGACATCCATTCGCAGCTGCTGCCCGGCCAGTCTCCGGTCCTGTTCGGCGGCCGGTAAAGCGCGATGAGAATCGTCATCGCGCTTTAGCTCTTTGTTTGGGCATGATCTTTTCGGAAAACCGCTTCGCACTTTTCCGGATCATGCTTTAGCGCGTCAGCGCAAGACGGCAGCGCTGCGGTCCTGATTCAACCAAAACGTCAGAACCCAAGAAGGCTCGAAGTCACGGGCACAGTCAGGATCGAAACATGGACATGCAGGGCAAGATCGCACTCGTCACCGCCGCGGCATCCGGTGCCGGCCGCGCCGGGGCACGCATCCTCGCGCGCGAAGGCGCGGCGGTCGCCGTGGTCGACCAGAACGAGGCCGGCGCGAAGGCGGTGGTCGACGAGATCAAAAAGAGCGGCGGGCGCGCGCTGGCGCTGACCGGCGATCTGCGCGATGACGGCTTTGCGCGCGACATCGTCACAGCGACGGTGAAGGAATTCGGCGCGCTCGACTGCGTGTGGAACCACCTCGGTATTCCCGGTCCGTCCGTGATCGACGATCTCGAGGGCTGGGATCTCAGCGTCGATCTCAACCTGCGCTCGCAGCTGATCACCACCAATGCGGCGCTCGGCCAGATGACCGCGCGGCGCCAGGGCAGCATCCTGTTCACGGCGTCGACCTCGGGCCTGATCGGCTCGCCGTGGAGCCCGACCTATTCGGCGGCGAAGGCCGGCGTGATCGGGCTGGCGCGCGCGCTCGCCAAGCGCCACGCCAAGGACGGCGTCCGCGTTAATGCGATCTGCCCCGGTGCGATCGACACGCCGATGCTGCGGGTGTTCGTCAACCGGCCGGACCAGCCGGGCCACAACGAGGCCGATGCGGAGGAACTGATCAAGGCCGCGGTCACCCGCAATCCGATGGGCCGCGCCGCGCGTCCCGAGGAGATCGCGGAGGTCGCGGTGTTCCTGCTGTCGGACAAGGCGTCGTTCGTCACCGGCATCGCGATGCCGGTCGATGGCGGGACGGTGGCGTAGCGTCTTCCAGGAATTGCCCTAAAGCATGATCCGGAAAAGTGCGAAGCGGTTTTCCGAAAAGATCATGCTCAAACAAAGAGCTAAAGCGCGATGACGATTCAACCTAATCTCATCGCGCTTTAGAACTTCGCTCTGATGCCGGCATAGGCCGCGAGCGGCATGCCGGGCACGAAGGTGCGCGGATCGGTCAGCTGCGCCATCAGGTTGGGCGCAGCTCCGGCGCTGGCAAAGCCGCCGGTCTCGTAGAACGCGCCGCCGAGATAATAATGCTGGTTGAAGACGTTGTTGATCAGGCCGAACACCTCGATATTCGGCGTGATCTTGTAGGAGGTGTGCAGGTTCACGACCGCGTAGGCCGGGACCTTCTGGCTCTGGTTGGTGCCGTCGCCGATCAGCCATTGGCTGCCGACCACGTTGATGTCGGCGCCGACCTTCCATGCGTCGGTGGCGAGGTACTCGACACCTGCCTTGAAGCGGTGCGCCGGAATGCCCGGGATATGGTCGCCCGGCTTGACGTTGATGAACCGGACGTCATCGTTGTTCGGGTCGGTCAGGGCGTTCGGGTTGTCGGGAGCCGGCAACGTGTTTGCGCTTCGATAGGTCGCGTCGATGAAGGTGTAGTTGGCATAGGCGTTCCAGCGATTGACGCGGTAGTCGAGCTTGGCTTCGATGCCCTGCCGCAGGGTCTGTCCCGCATTCTGGAAATAGCCGAAATTGCCTGTGCCGATGGGGCTCTGCACCCGGATGATGTCGTCGTCGGACAGAGTGTGGAACGCGCCGACGCCCCAGCTCAGCATGCCGGTCCTGGCGTCGTTGCCCCAGGTGCCGCGGAAGCCGGCCTCGATGGTGTGCGACACCACCTGCTTGAGCGGCGGATCGGACACCAGGAAGGAATCGATGACGCAGGGGCGGGCCGGATCGGAGCAGCCGAGCTCGAGCGGCGTCGGCGCGCGGTTGGCCTCCGAATAGCCGGCATAGAAGGTGAGGTTCGGCGTGATCTTGTAGGTGCCGCCGATCACCGGGTTGAGGCGCTGGAATCGGTTGCTGCTGTTGAGCTGGTTATTTGTCCCGGTCTGGTCCTGCAGATCGATCTGGGCATAGTTGAATCGTCCACCAGCAGTGACCGAGAACCTGTTCGTCACGTCGAAGGTATCGGTGAGATAGACGCCGGTGTAGGTGTTGGTGGCGCGCAGGTCGACCGGGGCGAGACCGGCATCGGGCTGGTTGATGAAGATGCCGGTGCCGGTCACGAACAGGTTGTTCGGATCGATCGTTCCGAGCTCGCTGGTCGCCGTGAATTTCGTGTTGCCGTGGTCGACGCTGACGCCCATCACGACGTGGTTGTCGTGTCCGAACAGCTTGTCCGAGTTGGTCAGCTGGGCTGTGCCGCCGAAGCTGTTGGTCGCGGCCCGGTTGCGGTCGACTTCGCCAAGGAAGGCGTTGCCCAGCGTGTTCGGAACCGAGGGACCTCCCGCCGGACCGAAAATCGGCAGGTCGTCGCCGATGCACAAACTGTCTCCCCCGTCGCAGGCATGCACGTCGGTGCCGTTGCCATCGACATGGGTCTGCCGGAAGCCGCGGAAATAGGCATTGCCCTGGAAGGACCAGGTGTCGGAGAAATTGTGGTTCAGCGTGGCGTTGACGAAGGCGAGTTGAAGCAGCGTCGTCTGCGGCCAGGTGTAGACGCTCGACCAGCGCTGATTGAGCATCTGCACCGGCGTTGCCGCGACATTGCCGAGCAGGTTGCTGGCGCCGGTGAAATTGACGTGAAATTCGGTGTCGTCGTTGCGTGCGCCAACGTCCACATACATGCGGTTGATGTGCGACGAATTGGCGTGGTCGCGCCAGCCGCGATCATACGCGGATTCGAACGCAGCGTAGGCGGAGATGTTGTCCCTGTGGCCGCCGGCCTGCACGCTGCCCTGCACGCGCCCGTAGGAGCCGCCGAACAGTTCAGCCTCGGAGCCCTGATAGGTGAAGCCGTTCTTCATCTGGATGCTCAGCGCGCCGCCGATCGCGTTGAGGCCGAACACCGGATTGTTCGGAAACAATGCGACGCTGTCGATGGCCTTTTCCGGGATGAAATCCCAGTTGACCACGTCGCCCCAGGATTCGTTGATGCGCACGCCGTTCTGATAGACCGCGATGCCCTGCGGCGTGCCCTGGACCGGCGAGGCGGTGAAGCCGCGGTAGTCGAGATTGCGCTGGAACGGATTGCCGGTCTGGTCGCCGAGCGTGACGCCGGGCAGCTTGCGGTTCACAGCATCGAGGAAGTTGGTCGAGTAGTTGTGGCTGAAATCCTGCGTCGTCATCACCGCGGTGTTGGACGGGACCTTGTCGCGATCAATCAGGGTGGAGTCGCGATCGGAGGGGCCGGGTGCAGCGGTGCCGACATCGGGGCCCGCTGCCGGAGCAACAGGTCCGGTTCGGGTTCGCGCGGTTCGCGTGGTCCGAACCACCGGCCGTGCCGTCGGCCTTGCGCTGCGGGTGCCGGCCAGAGGTGTGGGCGCAATCACGTTGACGGGCGGCAGTTCAGTGGGGACCGGATCGGCCGTCTGAGCATGCAGGACAGTCGATGGCAGTGCAGAGCCAATAACAGCCAGCACGGCCGCAGCGCCTCGCGTATAGACCGAAGAAGACAAAGACCGTGTTGCCGCACGCAACAACGCAGCAGCCATGACGCCCACCCCCAAGCCGCGGTTCGGCTTGATCCCCGACGAACCTTGGCTCGGAGACTGCGGGAACGCCCTTGCTTTGGCAAACAAGATCAATCCCGGGGGACCGGGATTCTTTTCCAACTGTAATCGGGAAAAATTCCCGATTTTGATGGACGGGCACACGCACACGATACGGGCGGGATGATTCCGGCCGACTTGGCGCAAATTCGTGCCCAAAAGGCGGGCATCGCCGCCTTTTGGGACCGCCTATCGTCTCAGTCCTTGAACTCGCAGCCGAGGCGCTGCAGGGCCTCGTCGACCCAGCGGCGGTCGCTGGTGCCGGCGAGGATCTGCTGGATGGCCTTTTCCTCGGTGGCCTTCTTGGCCTCGGTCAGCTTGCAGATGGCCTCGGCGTCGTCATAGGGCACGCAGAGCACGCCGTCGTCGTCGGCCACGATGAGGTCGCCGGGCTCGACGATCATGCCGTCGATCGAGATGGCGCAATTGATCTCGCCTGGGCCATCCTTGTAGGGGCCGCGATGGGCGACGCCGGCGGCGAACACCGGGAATGATCCGGCGCGGATCGCGCCAGCATCGCGGATCGAACCGTCGATCACGAAGCCCGCAACGCCCTTCTTCTCGGCCAGCGTCGACATGATCTCGCCGATGATGGCGTTGACCAGCACGCCGCCGGCATCGACCACGATGACGTCGCCGGGCTGCGCCAGGTCGATCGCCTTGTGCACCATCAGATTGTCGCCGGGCCGGGTCTTGACCGTCAGCGCCGGGCCGCCGAGCCAGCCGCCCGCGTGCATCGGCCGCAGCCGGTTAGTGCCCGCGATCCGCGACATCGAATCGCTGATATTGGCGACCGGCAGCGTGCGGTAGCGCGCGACGAGGTCAGGCGACACTTTCCGCTTCGCCTTGTGAATTGCAAATCCTATGGCCATCGGTTTTCTCCGGTGTGTTGGGCGTGATCGTACGTTTGCAATCGGGACGACGGAAATATCTTGCTTGTAGGACCATCACCGTCATTGCGAGCGAAGCGAAGCAGTCCATGCTTCCGCAGATGCGGAGCGATGGATTGCTTCGTCGCTGACGCTCCTCGCAATGACGGGGCCGTAAACATCGATCGCTTCGTTCAATGTGGGCGGCGGTCGAGATGGGCGCTGAGGCGAGGATAGACGCGGCGGGCATTGCCTTCAAAGATCTTGGCCTTGTCCGCCGCGCTCAGCGGCAGCGCGTCGATATAGCGGCGGGTGTCGTCGAAGTGATGGCCGGTTTCGGGATCGATGCCGCGCACGGCGCCGACCATTTCCGACGCGAACAGGATGTTCTCGACGGGAATCACCCTGGTCAACAGCTCGATGCCGGGCAAGTGATAGACGCAGGTGTCGAAGAACACGTTCTTCAAGAGATGCTCCGACAGCGGCGGCAGCTTCATGTCCTGCGCCAGGCCGCGGTAGCGGCCCCAGTGATAGGGCACCGCGCCGCCGCCATGCGGGATGATGAACCGCAGGGTCGGGAAGCGCTTGAACAGGTCCGAGGTCAGGAACTGCATGAAGGCGGTGGTGTCGCCGTTGAGGTAATGCGCGCCGGTGCCGTGGAAGCAGGGATTGCAGGACGAGGAGACATGGACCATCGCCGGCACGTCGAGCTCGACCATCTTCTCATACAGCGGATACCACCATTCGTCGGTCAGCGGCGGATCGCACCAATAGCCGCCGGCGGGATCGGGGTTGAGATTGCAGCCGACGAAGCCGAGCTGCGTCACGCAGCGCTCCAGCTCCTCGATGCAGTTCGCGGGCTTGACGCCCGGGCTCTGCGGCAGCTGGCAGACGGGGACGAAGTTCTGCGGGAACAGCGTGCAGACCCGGTGCACGAGGTCGTTGCAGATCGTGGTCCATTCGCGGCTGGTCGCTTCCTTGCCGACGTGATGCGCCATGCCGGCGGCGCGCGGCGAGAAGATGGTGACGTCGGTGCCGCGCTCCTTCTGCAGGCGAAGCTGCGCGCCCTCGACGCTAGAGCGGATCTCGTCATCGGTGATGCCGAGATTGGTGGTGAGCGGCCGGCGCGACTTGTCGGCGAGGCCGGCGAGCTGCTTGTCGCGGAAGATCTGCAGCTTGGCCGGCTCGGTGGTGTAATGGCCGTGACAATCGATGATCATGGTTGCTTCCTTGGTAGGGGTGTCAGTGGGCGACGGATGACGGGATCGCGCCCGTCAATTCCGTCTCGCGCGGCTTGACGCGCATGGTGGCGGCGATGGCGGAGGCGATGAGCAGGAAGCCGGCGATGCCGACCAATGCCCAGGAGAAGCTTCCGGTGGAGTCCTTGATCAGGCCGATGCACCACGGCCCGATCAGGCCGCCGAACTGCGCCAGCGTGTTGACCAGCGCGATCGAGGCTGCGCCGGCCGCGCCGGTCAGCAGCGAAGCATTGATACTCCAGAACAGCGGGTTGCCGGCGTTGAGGCTGAAGCCGACGATGCACAGGAACACGAAGGCCAGCACCGGGCTCGCGACATAGGCGCTGCCGAGCATCGCAACCGCGGCGAGCAAGTAAACTGCTGCGAGATGAAACTTGCGATCGCCGGTCTTGTCCGAGCTGCGGCTGACCACGATGGTGCCAATGACGCCGAGCAGCGGCGGGATCGCCGAGAGGAAGCCGACCTGGATGTTGCTGAGATCGCCCATGCCCTTGATGATCTGCGGCAGCCACAGCAAGAGGCCGTAGATCCCGACCAGTGCGCAGCCGAACAGCGCCGCCAGCAGCCAGACCCGGATATCGAGCACGCATTCGATCAACCTGTGCTGCCCCTGTTGCTCGATCTCGGCCCGCTCGGCGGCGAGTTCGCCCTCCAGCCAGGCTGCCTGCTCCTTGGTGAGCCAGCTCGCCTTGGCCGGGCGGTCAGTGAGATAATAGAGCGTGAACAGGCCGAGCAGAATGGTCGGCACGCCCTCGGCGAGGAACATCCATTGCCAGCCGTGGAGACCGGCAGCGCCATCGAACCAGGTCATGATGCTGGTCGAGATCGGCCCGCCCAAAACCGCCGAGAACGAGCCGGCGATGATGTATCCCGCCACCGCGCGGGCGCGATAGCGCGCCGGGAACCAGTAGGTGAGGTAAAGCACCACGCCGGGCATGAAGCCGGCTTCCGCGACGCCGAGGCCGAGCCGCATGACGTAGAGGCTGAGCGGATTCCAGACAAAGGCTGTCAGCGCGGCGACGAGGCCCCAGGTGATCAGGATGCGCGCCAGCCAGATCCGCGCCCCGAGCCAGTGCAGCATCAGGTTGCTCGGCACCTCGAGCACCATGTAGCCGAGGAAGAAGATGCTGGCCGCGAAGCCGAAGATCGCTGGGCTGAGACCGAGATCCTTGTTCATCGTCAGCCCGGCATAGCCGAGATTGATGCGGTCGAGATAGTTGAAGAACATCATCACGAACAGGATCGGGATCAGCCGCCAATAGACGCGGCGGATGGTCTGCTGTTCGAGCTCAGTGACGGACGCTCCGGCCATTGCATTCCTCCCGTTCATTGTGATGGCGTTCATTGGGTCGCGACGCCATTTCGGATGTTGTTGGGGTGTCCGGCCTCTCGTTCGGCAGGCAGCCGTTCGGCGCCGTCCGAAGCTGCGCCTGTCGCCATTGTTCTGAGGTCGATGCCCTGCTGCTCGGGCAGCAGCAATGCCGCGCAGAAGGCGGCGGTGTAGCCGCAGATGGCGCAGATCGCCATTGCGTCGCCGAGATGCATCCGCGTCGAGAGAATGCCGACGGTCGCCGGCACGATCGAGCCGAGGCCGCGTCCTGCGCTCAGCGCAAAGCCGGCGCCGTTGGCGCGGATGCTGGTCGGAAACAGCTCGGCAAAGGTCGGCATCAGGCCGGAGGCGAGGCCGGCCTGCAGCGCGCCGAGAAAGAATCCGAGGATGATGGTGATGCCCTGGCCGATCGGCGCCTGGGTGTAGACGACGACGTTCAGTGCCTGGCAGACCAAGAACAGCATGAAACCCTTGCGGCGGCCGATGCGATCGGCGATCAGGCCAAAGGCGATCGGTCCGACGAACGATCCGAAGATGTTGACGGCGAGATAGCCGGCGGTGTGCGTGACCGGCAAATGCAGCCCGGTTTGCAGATAGGTCGGCAGCCAGGTGATCATCACATAGGCCGCGCCGAGCGTGCCGGTGGTGAAGAAGGTCGCGACCAGAGCCTTGAACAGATGCTCGCCGGTGAAGATGGTCCAGAAGCTGTGCGTCGGCAAGGCGGCGCGCTGTGCCTGCTCCTCGACGAAGATCGCGGATTCCGGCACGAAGCGGCGGACGAAGAAGACCAGCAAGGCGGGCAGGATTCCGATCGCGAAGAACACGCGCCAGGCCATGTCTTGCGACAGCCAGCCGAAGATGACGGGAAACAGTGCGACCGACAGCGCATTGCCGACGGCGTATCCGCTCTGGATCGCGGCGGCGACGCGGCCACGCATGCCGGCCGAAACCACTTCGGCGACCAGCACGGCACCGACCGCGGCCTCGCCGCCATAGCCCATGCCCTGGATGGCGCGCGCGACCAAGAGATACCAGAAGCCGTCGGCAAAGGCGGCGGCAAAAGTCGAGACCGCGACCAGGAGGATGGTGAATTGCAGCACCCGCACCCGGCCGAACCGGTCGGCGGCAATGCCGGCGACCCAGCCGCCCAGGGCGGTGCCGATCAACGAGCTGGAAGCCAGAATGCCGGCGTCAGGCCGCGACAGGCTCAGCGTTGCGATCAGCGCCGGCGTGACCAGCGCGTAGATCGTGGTGTCCATCGAATCGAGTGCAAGGCCGCCGAAGGCGGCGAAGAAGGTCTTGCGTTCGACGGCGGACAGCTTGGATAGCCACCCCAGATTCATGTTCGTTTCCTCTTGATATCGCGGCCTCTTGCTGGGCCGTTTCTGCGAGATTTAAGGCGCGTCGAGTGCCGCCGGGTTGACCACATTGGCGCGATCGATGTCGCGTTGCGTGAGGACAGCTGCGATGTTGCGCGCGGCCTCGACGCCGGTCCGCGTGATCGATGCACCGGTTTGGGCTGCGATATGTGGCGTCACGATCAGGTTCGGCGCCTGCAGGATCGGCCTGTCTTTCGCCGGCGGCTCCTCCGCCAGCGTGTCGAGGCCGGCACCGGCGAGATGGCCGCTTCGCAGCGCCGCGCACAACGCGTCTTCGTCGACCAGCGCGCCGCGCGCGGTGTTGATCAGGAGCGAGCCGGGCTTCATGGCGTTGAGCCGCCCGGCATCGATCATGCCGCGCGTCGCGTCGGTCAGCGGTGCGTGCAGGCTGACGATGTCGGAAACCGCGAGCAATTCGGCGAGATCGGCGGCTTCGCGCGCCAGTGCCGGATCGACGCGGCCTCTGGTTCGGCCGAGCGCGACGACGCTCATGCCGAGCGCGGCCGCCGCGCGCGCGACGTGCCGGGCGATGCGGCCGAAGCCGACCAGGCCGATCGTGCGGCCGCGGACTTCGCGGCCGCGATAGGTGGCGCGGTCCCAGGCGCCGGAATGGGTTCGCGCGTTCAGGCTGACGACGTCGCGCCCGAGCGCGAGGATCAGCGCGATGGTGTGCTCGGCGACCGCGGGCGCATTCGCGTCGCCCGCGACCATCACCAGCACGCGCCTGGCTGTTGCGGCATCGATATCGACGCTGTCGACGCCGGCGCCGTGCTTTGCGATCACGCGCAAATGCGGATTGCCGGCGATGGTGGCGGCGGAGAACACCGGATTGCCGCGCATCAGGATCGCCTGCGTCGGCGCCCGCGCCATCTCGTGCGTGAGACGTTCGGGCGTGACGGCATCGCGCATCAGCACGACGTCTGCACCGATCTCGCTGAGGACATTGACAGCGGCCGGCGCGAGACTGTCGCCGGTGACGAGAACGCGAAACGGAACGGTCATCTTCTATCGTCCGCTGCGATATTGCATGGCTGACCCGCTGCGAGCGCCGCGCCGTCGTGTCTGAACCTGACGCATTTCGCGCGCTTCTCCCTTGGAGGACTGGTGATTTCGCGCGAAGATCGGGAAACGGCCCCGTGAGGTCAAATACCTTGTTGACCCCCGACTTATAGGGAATCGAAATAAGCGATGGATTACAGGCAGCTTCGTTACTTCATCGCGGTGGCCGAAGAGCTCAGCTTCAGCCGCGCAGCGAAACGATTGCATGTCAGCCAGCCGCCGCTGAGCACACAGATCAAGGCGATGGAGGAAGAGCTTGGCACGCGCCTGTTGGCGCGGACGCGGCGCGCGGTGGAACTGACGCAGGCCGGGCAGTTGCTGCTGGAACATGCGCGGCGCGCGGTCAGCGAGCTTGATCTGGCGTCGGAGACGGTGCGCCGTGCGGCGCGCGGCGAGGCCGGCATGATCCGGGTCGGCTTCACCGGCTCGGTCCCGATGCTCGACATGTTCGCCGAGCTGTTCCGCAGCTTTCGCGCCAGCTATCCGCGGGTGAAGATCGAACTCCGGCACATGTCGACGGCAACGCAGCTGCGCGCGCTTGCCGACGCCGAGCTCGATGTTGCGATCATGCGCCCGCCGCTCGATTTCAGGCCGGCGGCCGATCTGCAGGTCCATGTGGTGTGGCGCGACCGGCTGATGGTGTTCCTGCCGCTGGATCATCCGCTGGCCGCCGCGAAGGGCGCGCTCGAGATGGCCGATCTTGCCGAGCATGAATTCGTCGGCATGGCCGAGAGCGGCTGCGGTGTCGGCGATCAGGCCGCGATGCTGTGCCGGTGGGCGGGCTTTGCCCCGCGCGTGGTGCAGGAGGCGCATGAGCTGCGCACCGTGCTCAGCCTGGTTGCGGCCGGGATCGGGCTTTCGATCCTGCCGTCGTGCTACCAGCAGGCCGGCGTGATGAATGTGGTGGCGAAGCCGCTGGACACGCCGGATGCGGAAAGCCGCATGCTGGTGGCGATGCGCTCCAGCGCCTCGCTGCTGCCGCGCCGGTTCGTCGAATGCGCGCTGCAGGCGGCGTCGCGCAGCGCACCCACGCTCGTTCCGGAGGTTGCGGCAGCGGGTCGTTGATCGTGCCGCACGCCCTATACTTTCGTCGGCCGTAGTCTTCCGGCTTCCCGTCTGGCCCTGCTCTTGCATCGCTCAATGTCAGATGCTGGGGCGCGGATATGTCGTGTTCTCGCCCGCGGCGGCAGCGTCGCAGACGAGCAGTCTGTGACGCGCGCCCGCAGCTGGATCGACACTTACGGAGACGACGACATGCACGCCATCACGCGTGCGGCACTGCTGCTCGGGACGATGTGGCTGACATCGCCGACCCTGGCGCGGGACGACGGCCGCTACGCCAATTCACCGCTGAAACCCTGGTTCGAAAGCCTGCACAGCGGCTATGGACAATGCTGCTCGGATGCTGACGGTTATGTGGTCGCCGATCCCGACTGGGAGTCGGATCACGGCCACTATCGCGTGCTCATCGACAATGAATGGATTGTCGTGCCGAACGAGGCAGTGATCACCGAGCCGAACAAGATCGGGCGCACCATGGTGTGGAAGCACTATATCGACGGTCACCCGCGCGTGCGCTGCTTCATGCCGGGCAGCATGACCTGAGGCGCATCGTCCGGGCTGCAACTCAGGCCGGCGGGACGAACACCCGGTTCGGGAATGCCTGCTCGACGACGTCGAGAAACGCGCGAACCTTTGCGCCGACCAGCCGTCGCGAGCTCTGCAGCGCCCAGATCTCGACCGGAGGTCTGGCATCCGTTCCCCAATAGGCAAGCCGCCCCGCGGCAATGTCGTCATCGACCAGCAGCTTCGGCAGCAGGGCCGCGCCGGCGCCTGCGAGCACAGCATCGCGCATCATCAGCATCGATGAGAGACGCAGCACCGCCCGTGGCCTGAGCGTGATCTCTTCGCTTTCATTCCGGATGTGCCAGAGCGTGTCCGGCGGCGTCTGCGACATCAGAACGGCATCGACCGAGACGCCATCCGGATCGCGCGCGGCGGTCGTCGGCGGCTGTCGATCGGGATGCGCAACGACGAGCAACTCGTCGCTGAGGAAGCGGCGGCCGACCAGACGTTCATCCGGTGACGGGTTGATACGGATGACGAGGTCATAGCCGTCTTCCACCGGATCGACCAGGCGATCCTCGGCGACGATCTCGAGCTGGACGTCGGGATAGGCGCGCGCAAAGCGCGCACCGATCCGGCCGAACGCGACATGGGCGAGCAAGACCGGCGCGCTGACCCGCAAGCGGCCGCGCGGTGTCGATGCGCCGAGCACCACGGCTTCGCCGGCCTCGGCGATGTCGGACAATGGACCGCTGGTGCGCTCGTGCAGCGCGCGGCCCTCATCGGTCAATCGCAGACTCTGCGAACCCCGCTCGATCAAGCGGACGCCGAGACTCTGTTCCAGTTCGGCGACGCGGCGGGACAGCGTGGCCTTGGCCCGTCCGGAGGCGCGGCTGGCGCGGCCGAACCCGCCATGCGCGGCAACCAGGTTGAAATCGGTGAGCGCCTGAAGGTCCATCGGTTCTGTTCCATATTCGAGACGGTATGTCCAAATAATGGCATCTCCAAAGTAAAATTGGAACGGATAGCTTCTCGGCGACGGCAGACGGTCTGCCGAAGAGAAGGAGTATTCGACATGGCTATTCTGGTGACAGGCAGCACGGGCACCATCGGCATCCAGGTTCTCAATCATCTCGCCGGTCAGGGCGTCGAGGTTCGGGCCCTGACGCGTTCGCCCGGCAAGGCGCAATTTCCGCAGCACGTGACGGCGGTTCGCGGCGATCTTGCCGACGTGGATTCGGTCCGCGCGGCGCTCATTGGCGTCAGCACGCTGTTCCTGCTGGTGCCGAATGCCGCCGACGAACTGACGCAGGCGATGCTGACGCTGACCGCCGCGCGCGAGGCCGGCGTCAAGGGCATCGTCTATCTCTCGGTGTTCAAGGGCGAGGCCTATGCGGACGTGCCGCATTTCGCCGGCAAGCACACGGTCGAGCGGATGATCGAGGCGCTCGATCTTCCCGCGACCATCCTGCGTCCGTCCTATTTCATCCAGAACGATCTTCGGCTGAAGGAGCCGCTGCTGAACTTCGGCGCCTACGGCATGCCGATCGGCGCGAAGGGCATCTCGATGGTCGATATCCGCGACATCGGCGAGGCGGCCGCGATCGAGCTGCTGCGCCGCGAGCGGGCGTCCGCCCCGCTCGGCCGCGAGACTTACGCGCTGATCGGCCCCGACGTCGTGACCGGCGAGGGCGCGGCTGCGATCTGGCGCGATGAGCTTGGCCGCGCGGTCAGCTATGGCGGCGACGATCTCGCGGCGATGGAGCAGCGTTTCAAGGCAGCGATGCCGGCATGGCTCGCGCTCGACATGCGCCTCATGTTCGGCCGGTACCAGAGCGACGGCGCGGTCGCGACGGCCGACGAGCTGGCACGCCTGACGAAGCTGCTCGGCCGCGCGCCGCGGGCCTATCGCGATTTCGCCCGCGACGCCGCCGCGCAGTGGCGCAAGGGCTAGCTGCGAATGAAGGCTTTACAGCGAAGCAAGCGCTTCCTTAACCTCTCCCCCGCGTGCGGGGAGAGGTCGCATCGCATCGAAGATGCGATGCGGGTGAGGGGGAGCCTCCGCGAATTTTTCTGGCGCCGTTGACGTGGTGACAGCCCCTCACCCCAACCCTCTCCCCGTAAGAACGGGGCGAGGGAGCGCAGTTCCGTTGCGGCCGCCAAGCGAACACGATGTCTAGTTGCTACGGCGCACGAGGAAGCGCGTGATCACGCCGCCAAGCGTGGCGTGGTCGAGCGGCTCTGCCAGCGAGGTCTTGGCGGTCTCGACCACGCTATCGGGCGCGAGGCCGCGGCGCAGGTCGCACAGCGCGCCGGCATAGTCGGCGGTGAATTCCGGATGCGGCTGCACCGACAGCGTCGTGCCGTTGGCATAGAGCAGGCCGGCATGCGGCGTGAACTCGGACGACAGGATGGTGCGCGCGGAGGCGGGCGCGTCGACCACCTGGTCCTGATGCGAGCAGGCGACGGCGATCGTCTCGCCGTCGATCAGCCCGTTGTCCGGCGCGATCCGATAGACATGGCGCCCGATGCCCCAGCCTTTCTCGGATTTGCGCACCGTGCCGCCGAGCGCCTGCGCGATCAGCTGATGGCCGAAGCAGACGCCGACAGTCGGAATGCGCTTGTCATGGGCCGTGCGCACGAAGGCTTCGAGCGGCGCGATCCATTCGACATCGTCATAGACGCCGGCGGCTGATCCCGTGATCAGGATCGCATCCAATGCGGCCGGATCCGGCAGTGTCTCGCCGCTAGCGAAGCTGACGACGTCGCAGCCAACAGATGGATCGGCGGTCGCCACCATCCGCTGAAACATCTGCGGATAGCTGCCGTGGCGCTCGCGGGCTTGCGGGTTGACGAGCCCGGTTTCGATGATGGTGATGCGGGGCATGGAACGCGCTGACAGATGAGCGGGGATGCCTCAGCCTTTACTCCGAAAGCACTGGCGGCGACAAGCCGCGCGCGGCGGTCGCCGATCAATTCCGCGACGGTGCCGCCGCGTCGATCGTGGCGGTGTGCTGCGCTGTCGGCGCCGGCGTCGTTGCGACGATCGCAGGCTCGGTGCGGTAGCGCGGCAGCTGATCCTCGAGCGCGTAGCCGACGCAGAGTGCGAGGCTCGACCAGACCGCCATGCTGAAATACAGCGACATCCAGGCGATCTCCTCGCGCCATTCCGCGATGTCATGGGTCACGACCCAGCGCCGGCTGACGTCGCGCAGGCCTTCCAGCGGATGCAGCAGCGTGCCGCCGGCGGCGAGGTTGGCGCGCCAGCGGTTCAGATACATCGGGACGTCGACGGTCATCAGGAAGGCGAGGAAGGCGGCGATGCCGAGGATCGCGACGATGAAGGCCCAGCGCACCGGGCCATGAAACTCCGGCAGCAGTCGGCACAGCGCAATCCCGACCAGGAAGAACACAACCGCCCAGATTGAATTCTCGATCGCGTTGCAGAGATAATGGGTGGTCAGCACCGCATACCAGGAGAAGCATTCCGCGATCATGATCAGCGGCACGATGATCCAGGCGATGTTCACGGTGGTCTCGGCGCCGGTCATGGTGCCGAGCTGATGCAGGATGATCGCCCATTGCGCGGCGAAGCAGACCTCGGCGACGGTGGCCACGGTGCGGCCGACCATGACGCTCGACAGCCAGGTGTCGAACAGGCAGATGCGCTGCACGTCGGCGCGCGGCAGGACCGAGCGGAAGGCGCAGCCGAACACATAGGCCGCGCACAGCAGCATCATCAGGCCGATGCCCGAGGTGTTGCTGAAACTGCCATTGGCCCGTTCATTGAACTGGCGGTAGAGCGCGAACCAGACCGCGATGTTGGCGGCGCTGACGAGGCTCAAGAAGCCCCACCACCGGACCACTGGATTTGACCAAGCCAGCGAAACCGGCCGTGCCCGCCACTCCATGCTCATTCACCGCTCCGCGTGTAACCGAATTGATATTGAACTGTAGCAATTCTGTCATAGAAGGCGGCGAATCACGAATTAAAAATTGCGTGTGGGAGCAAGCCGGGCAGATCCGATTGTGACAGTGCCCGATTGTGACAGTGCGTGGTGGTGCGTGACCGTCAGCCGCGCAGCGCGGTCTCGGGAATGGTGCGGCGGACCACTTCGCGCATCGCGAAGCTGGAATGGATGCGGGCGACGCCCGGCATCCGCGACAGATGCTGCTTGTGGATGCGCTCGAAGTCGGCGATGTCGCGGGCGATCACCTGCAGATGATAATCGTCGCTGCCCGACATTAGATGGCAGGACACGACGTCGGGACAGCGTGCGATCGCCGCCTCGAAGGCTGCGAGATAATCCTCGCTCTGCTTCTCCAGCGTGATGGTGACGACGACGGTGGTCACGAGGCCAAGCGCTGATGGTTCGAGGTCGACGCGATAGCCGCGGATCACGCCGATCTCCTCGAGATGGCGGATCCGCCGCGCGCAGGCGGTCGGCGACAGCCCGACCTTCTCGGCAAGCTCGATCTGGCTCGCGCGGGCATCGCTGACCAGCTCGGCGAGGATTCTGAGATCGATACGATCGAGACCGTCCACGCAGATTTCCTTCAAGAGCTGAGCTGAATACGAAGGATATGGGCGTATTTGGCTGTGAGCAAGCCGGAAATCGCTGAGAAACGCCAGGTGACGGGGCATAGCCTTGACGACGGCGGAAACGAATCCTTCGAGGAGCGGACCATGCGCATCGGCGTGCCCAAGGAGATCAAGGTCGAGGAATATCGGGTCGGGCTGACGCCTGCCTCGGTGCGGGAATATGTGGCGCACGGCCACGAGGTCGTGGTCCAGCGCGGCGCCGGTGACGGCATCGGTGCCGGCGACGACGTCTACACCCTGGCCGGCGCGCGCATCGCCGACACCGCCGAAGAGGTGTTCTCCGTCGCCGAGATGATCGTGAAAGTGAAGGAGCCGCAGCCGTCCGAATGGATCAGGCTGCACGAGGGACAGATCCTCTTCACCTATCTGCATCTCGCGCCCGACGTGCCGCAGACCGCGGGTCTGATCGCCTCCGGCTGCACGGCGGTGGCCTATGAGACGGTGACCGACGCACAAGGTGGACTGCCGCTGCTCGCGCCGATGAGCGAAGTCGCCGGGCGGCTCGCGATCGAGGCCGCGGGCGCCGCGCTGCGCAAATCCGCCGACGGCATGGGCAAGCTGCTCGGTGGCGTGCCCGGCGTTCCGCCGGCGCGGGTTGCGATCATCGGCGGCGGCGTGGTCGGCACCCATGCGGCGCGGATGGCGGCAGGCCTTGGCAGCGAAGTCACCATTCTCGACCGCTCATTGCCGCGGCTGCGCGCGCTCGACGACCTCTTCCTCGGCCGCGTCCGCACCCGTTACGCCACGCTGGAAGCGATCGAGCAAGAAGTCTTCGCGGCTGATGTTGTGATCGGCGCGGTGCTGGTGCCGGGCGCCAGCGCGCCAAAGCTGGTGTCGCGCGCGCAGCTTGCAGGCATGAAACGCCGCGCGGTGCTGGTCGACGTCGCGATCGACCAGGGCGGCTGCTTCGAGACCTCGAAGCCGACCACGCATCAGGCGCCGACTTACCTCGTTGATGACATCGTGCATTATTGCGTCGCCAATATGCCGGGCGCGGTGCCGGTCACCTCGAGCCACGCGCTCAACCACGCCACGCTGCCGTTCGGCCTGGCGCTGGCCGCGAAGGGACTGCGCGCGCTGGTCGAGGATCCGCATCTGCGCGCCGGCCTCAACGTCCATCGCGGCCGCATCACGAACCGCGCCGTGGCCGAAAGCCAGCATCTGTCGGCCGTGATGCCCGAGGAGGCGCTGGCGTCGTAGGAAATTCGAAAGATCTAACTGCAGCGCGGGTCCCAACCTCCCCTTGAAAAGGGGAGGTCGCTTTGCTCGCCAGAGCAAAGCGGGTGGGGATCAACTCTCTCCACATAGAGCGTCGCCTGCGGCTGACCCCCATCCCGACCTTCCCCCTTTCAGGGGGAAGGAGAAGACAGATATTTAGTCTGAATGCTTCGCTTCATCCGGGCTACGGCTCCGTCATCCGCACGACGCGTTATGCGTCCCAAGAGGTCATTTCTCAACGAATCTTGGCCCGGCTTCATCTGCCAGTTGTTTCAGCCGGTTCTGCATGACTTCAATGATGTGCGCGCGCTTTGCCGCGATGCGTTCGATCGGCCCGCCAATGCCGATAGCCAGCGGAGCGCGTCGCTTCGGCAGGGGAACAAGCATGCCTATCGTGTTTGCGCCCGGCGTCGTGCGGCCACATGTCTCGGAAAAGCCGCGGCGGCGAATGCGCTCGACCTCCTCGAGAAAGGCGGATTCGCGAACGCGCGCCGATTGACTCGGCTCCTCGGCATTGTTGCGCCGGATAATGCCACGAATTTTGGTGTTCGGCATTTGGCTCAGCAGCACATGTCCGAGCGCGGTCCGTACCATTGGTCGTATTTGACCGGCTTGTGCCGTGTACTGAAGCTGAGAGCCGCCGGGGACAACGTGCAGATATTGCATCCCGGCGGCGCCGGCCTGTTGTCCGAGCATGACGGTTTCGCCGCCCGTCGCGGTCCAGAGTTCCTCCATCAGATCGGTGAGCTTGGTATCACGGAACGGGGAACGACGGATCCAGTCACCCAGCAAATTGACCCGGTAGCTCGGGATGAAGAGCCGGGTCTTTCGCTCGTATTCCAGGTAGTTCAATTCAACGAGACATCGAAGCAACACTGACGTGCTCGACTGGGGCATCTCCAGCGCAGACGATATTTCAGTCACGGAAGCAGCCCGCTTTGTTTTCCGAAAGAACTCCAGAACTGCAAACGTCCGCATGGCCGATTTGACGATGGCCGTCTTATTCGGATTCGGCATGGCTGGCTCCTCGGCGGGTCAAGTACCGCACCTCCATCACATATGTGATGTTAGGGCAAAACTGCTTCACTTGACGACAACTTTGGCCCAGATTGGCGTCAATAAGATCAAGCCGCATGGAAACGCACAGAGCGGGGGAAGGCGGATGCCCGGCCGAAGTTTGCTCGAGAAGATCTGGGGCCAGCATGTCATTGCTCGCCTCAGCGAAGACACTGACCTCCTTCATATCGACCGCCATCTGCTGCACGATCTCGGTGGCTCGCGCGGCCTGCTCGATCTGAAGAGCCGGAGCCTCAAGGTCCACAATCCCGAACTGACCTTTGCAACGCCGGATCATGCGCTGTCCACGGCGCCCGGCCGCGCCGGAACCAGCAAGATCGGACTGGAATTGCTGGCTGCGCTGCGGGTCGAGACCTCGGCGAGCGGCATAACCCTGTTCGACGTCGATCAGCCCGGCCAGGGCATCGTCCACGTCATCGGTCCGGAACTCGGCTTGAGCCTGCCGGGCGCGACCATCGTCTGCGGCGACAGCCACACCTGCACCCACGGCGGCTTGGGGGCGCTCGCCTTCGGCATCGGATCGAGCGAGCTCACCCATGTGCTGGCGACGCAGGCGCTGATCCAGCGCCGCCCGAAGACGATGCGCGCGCGCTTCGAGGGCAAGCTGCCGCTCGGCGTCACCGCCAAGGACATGATCCTGGCGCTGATCGGCCATATCGGCGCCGCCGGCGGCACCGGCTATGCGGTCGAATATGCCGGCAGTGCGATCCGCGCGCTGCCGATCGAGGGCCGGCTCACGATCTGCAACCTCTCGATCGAGCTCGGAGCCAAAATGGGAATGGTGGCGCCGGACGAGAAGACCTTCGAATTCCTGTGCGGCCGTCCCTATGCGCCGCAAGGCGCGATGTGGGATCTCGCGGTGAAAGCGTGGCGCGAACTGCCGAGCGATCCCGACGCGGTGTTCGACCGCGAGGTCGTGATCGATGTCGAGAAGATCATCCCACAGGTGACCTGGGGCATCAGCCCCGAGCACGTCGTCGGCGTCGACGGTGTGATTCCCGATCCGAAGGCGGTCGACGATCCCTTGCGGCGCGCCGCGATCGAGACCGCGCTGGAGTATATGGGCCTGCAAGGCGGGGCGCCGATCGCGGGCACGCCGGTCGATTGGGTGTTCATCGGCTCCTGCACCAACAGCCGGCTCAGCGATCTGCGCGCCGCCGCCGAGGTTGCGCGCGGCCGCAAGGTCGCGGCCGGGGTCCGCGCCTGGGTGGTACCAGGTTCGGAGAACGTCAAGCGCGAGGCGGTCGCCGAAGGGCTCGACAAGATCTTCATCGACGCCGGCTTCGAGTGGCGCGAGCCGGGCTGCTCGATGTGCCTTGCCGCCAATGGCGAGGTGGTGGCGCCCGGGCAGCGCTCGGTTTCGACCTCGAACCGCAATTTCGTCGGCCGGCAAGGGCCGCGCGCGCGGACGCATCTGGCGAGCCCCGCGAGCGCCGCAGCATCCGCGATTGCCGGCGCGATCGCCGATGTCAGGATGATGGGACGCTAGAGCATGCCAAAACCGTTCGACAAGCTCACCGCAACCGCCGCGCCGATCATGCGCGGCAATATCGATACCGACGTCATCATCCGCATCGAGCGGCTGGTGGGCAATTCGATCCGCGGCACGCTCGGTAAATGGGCGTTCGGCTCGCTGCGCTATCTGCCCGACGGCTCGGAGAATCCGGAGTTCATCCTGAACCGCGAGCCGTACCGCGAGGCGGAGATCTTGGTGACCGGGCCGAATTTCGGCTGCGGCTCCTCGCGCGAGGGCGCGGTGTGGTCGCTGCAGGAGCGCGGTATCCGCGCCATCATCGGCTCCGGCTTCGGCGACATCTTCTTCGCCAACTGCTTCCAGAACGGAATCCTTCCCGTCATCGTCGACAAGGCGGTGGTCGATCAGCTTGCCGCCGACATCGAGGCGACGCAGGGCGCGGGCAAGGTCTCGATCGACCTCGAGGCCCAGACCGTCGTCTCGCCGTCGGGCGCGCGGCATTCGTTCGAGATCGATCCGCGGCGGCGCGAGGGGCTGCTGAAGGGGCTCGACGAGGTGGCGCTGACGCTGCAGCGCGACGACGAGATCCACGCCTTCCAGGCCTCCGACCGCGCGGCGCGGCCATGGATTCATTCGACAACGACATCCGCTTCAAGGACACCGGCATGAGCACGCAATCCAACATGGTCAAGGTCGCCGTCGTCGGCGGCGAGGGCATCGGCCCCGAGGTCACCGCGCAGTCGCGCCGCGTGCTCGACTGGTTCGCGGCGAAGCGCGGCGTTCCGATGACGCTGCGCGAGGCGCAGTACGGCCTGATCCCGTATCTGGCGACCGGCAAGGTGCTGCCCGAGGATACCGCCGCGGCGATGGACGAGGCCGACGCGATCCTGTGGGGGGCAACCGGCGGGCCGGAGACCACCGAAGTGCCGGCCGCGGCACGCAAGGCCGGCAGTCTGCTGGGCCTGCGCAGCAAATACGATCTTTATGCCAATCTGCGACCGATCGTGGCGAGCCCGGCACTGTCGGCCTCCGCGCCGCTCAAGGCCGAGGTGCTCGACGGCGTCGATTTCGTCATCATCCGCGAATTGACCAGCGGCATCTATTTCGGCGAGCCGCGCGGCATCGAGACGCTGCCCGACGGCCAGCGCCGCGGCTTCAACACCGAGCAATACACCACGAACCAGATCCGCCGCGTGGCGCGCTCGGCCCTCGAACTGGCGCGGACCCGGCGCAACAAGGTCTGCTCGGTCGACAAGGCCAATGTGCTGGAGACCAGCGTGGTCTGGCGCGAGGAGGTGATCAAGCTGCACAAGGAGGAGTTCTCCGATGTCGAGCTGACCCATCTCTATGTCGACAACGCCGCGATGCAGATCGTGCGCGAGCCGCGGCAGTTCGACGTGATGGTGACCGGCAACATCTTCGGCGACATCCTGTCCGACTGCGCGGCGATGGCTTCGGGCTCGCTCGGCATGCTGCCGTCGGCCTCGCTCGGCCCGGTCGATCGCTTCGGCCGGCGCAAGGCGCTCTATGAGCCGGTGCATGGCAGCGCGCCCGATATCGCGGGCAAGGGCATCGCCAATCCGCTCGGTTCGATCCTGAGTGTCGCGATGCTGCTGCGCCTGACGCTGAACCGGCCCGAGGACGCCGACCTGCTCGAGAAGGCGGTGCAGACCGCGCTGGCCTCCGGCGCCCGCACGGCCGATATCGCCGAGGCCGGGGCGAAAAAGCTGTCGACTGTCCAGATGGGCGATGCGGTGCTCGGCGCACTCGACAGGATCTCGGCCAAGGAGCACGCGTGATGGCGCGCCTCACCATGCCCCACATTTCAAGGCGATCGGCGCTGACGGTCATCGCCGCCGGCGGCGCCGCGCTGGCGACCGGGCGTGCGTGGGCGCAGGCGGCCGCGGGCCGCGCTATCTATCCGGTCGCGGTGCCAGTCTATCAGACGCAGTTCGTCGCCGACCGTATAGGCTACTTCAAGGAGGCCGGGCTCGACTGCAAGCTGGTGCAGGGCGGCAGCGGCGTGAAGACCCGCGAGATCATCGCCTCGTCGCAGGGCGATATCGGCATCGGCGACGTCACCCATCCGATGCAGCTGACCAATCACGGCCGCGCCGCGCGCGTGCTGTTGCCGGTCGACACGCGATCGAACTCGGTGATGTTCATTATCCGCAAGGATCTGAAGGACCAGGGCATGAACTCGCTGGAGGCGTTCACGCAATGGAAGCGGCCCGACGGCCGCAAGCCGATCGTCTCGGTCTCCTCGCTCGGCGGCACCAACCATGTCTGGTCGTCCTATTACATGGAAACCATGGGGCTCGACGACAAGGTGACCTGGATCGGCACCGGCAATGTCGACACCATGCTGGGATCGCTGAAGTCGAAGCAGGTCGATATCCTCGTCAGCTCGCTGTCGCTGTTGAACGAGGCACAGCAGCAGGGCTGGGGCGAATTGCTGTTCGACGGCACCGATGAGGCGATCTGGAACAAGCATATCGGCGGCAAGGTGCCGGTGACGGCGCATTTCACGCTGCAAGCCACCATCGACAAGGACCCGGCCAAGATGCAGGCCTATGTCACCGCACTGTGGCGGGCCTCGCAGTGGATCAAGACCCACAAGCCGACCGAGGTCTATGACGCCATCGAGCCCTATGTCGGCAGCACCTCGCGCGAGGCCAATCTGCTGGAGATTACGTCGATCCAGAAGGTCGCGGACTATGAGGGCTCGATCGACGCCGCGAGCTTCGCTCGCGGCGAGAAGGTCTGGTTCCGCGAGATGACCGGCATCAAGCCGCTCAAGATCGCCGATGTGGTCAATTCGAACCTGATCGAAGCGGCGCGAAAGGCCTATCCGGGTTGAGCGCGCTCGAGACAAGCGCAACCGTATCGCCGCGCGCCTCGGCCGATCGCCGCGTCGAGGTCAAGGGCCTGAGCAAGTCGTTCCAGCTCGCCAAAACCACGATCGAGGCCGTGCGCGACGTCACCTTCGACGTCCGCCGCGGCGAGTTCGTCGCGCTGCTCGGGCCGTCGGGCTCCGGCAAGAGCACCGTGCTCAACATGATCGCCTCGCTGATCCGCCCGACCGGCGGCGAGATCCGGATCGACGGCAAGCGCGTCGTCGCCGGCAAGGCGACGCCCAATGTCGGCTATGTGTTCCAGCGCGACACGCTGTTTCCATGGCGGACCGTCGGCGACAATATCGGCTACGGGCTGGAGCTATCAGGCGTGCCGGCTCACGAACGGAAGGAACGCATCGCCGAATGCGTCGCGCAAGCCGGCCTGAAGGGATTCGAGAACGCCTATCCGTCGGCGCTGTCGGGCGGCATGCGGCAGCGCGCGGCGCTGATGCGGACGCTGATCGTCGAGCCGCAGATTCTCCTGATGGACGAGCCGTTCGGCGCGCTCGACACCCACACCAAGATCGACATGCACGAGGTGCTGCTCCGGATCTGGGAGCGCGAGCAGCAGACCGTGCTGTTCGTGACCCACGATCTCGGCGAGGCACTGACATTGGCCGACCGCATCATCCTGTTCTCGGCGCGGCCGGGCCGGATCAAGGACATGTTCGAGGTCGATTTCGACCGCCCGCGCGATGCGGTGAAGGTGCGCGAGACCCCGCATTATGCCGAGCTGTTCCAGCACATCTGGCATTCGCTGGGCGAGGAATTCGTCAAGGGCCGCAGCACATGAAACGGTACGGCACGCTCGGCACGGTCGGCTGGCAGGTCCTGATCTGCGTTGTCGTGCTGTCGGTCTGGCAATGGGGCTACGACCTCCGCACCAAACTGCCCTGGCTGGTGCCCGACCTGCTCGATCCCTACTTCATCTCGAAGCCGTCGATGATCTTCGACAACTTCCTGATCCAGAGCTGCCTGACCTCGAAGCTCGGCGCCTTCAACGGCTGGTTCAACGGCGACTTCGGAAAGTGCCTGGCGCGCAACGAGAACAACCTCTGGGCCGCGACCGCCATCACCCTGAAGAATACCTTCTTCGGCTTCATCACCGGCGTGGTCAGCGGCTTCGTCGCCGGGCTGATCCTGGGACGATCCGACCGGCTGAGCGCGATCTTTCAGCCCTTCATCACCGCGGTGAATTCGATCCCGCGGATCGCGCTGGCGCCGATCATCGTGCTGGCATTCGGGATCGGCGACATGTCGAAGATCGTGACGTCGTGGATCGTCGTTGTGTTCCTGGTGTTCTTCAACACATTCGAGGGCGCCCGCTCGATCGACGAGGGTTTCACCAACGCGGCGCGGCTGCTCGGCGCCAGCGAGTGGCAGATCACCAGGACGGTGGTGATCCCCTCGACCATGGCCTGGGTGTTCGCCTCGCTGACGCCCGCGATCTCCTTCGCGCTGATCGGCGTGATCGTCGGCGAGTTCATCGGCGCCGAGCGCGGCATCGGTCGCCTCATCATCGAATCGGAGGCGCGCGGCGAGGCCTCGGGCATGATGGTTGCGGTCGTGGTGCTGATGCTGGTCGGCGTGGTGCTGTCGGCGATCATCTGGCGGCTGCAGGCCTATCTGTTGCGCTGGCAGCGGCAGCGCAGCGCCGAGTAGGCCGCGGGCCGTGGCGACGTCGCATTTGCCGCCACGGCCGGCCCGGATCTAGGCTGCATTTTCCGATGGCGAGGTCTCGCCGTCGAGCCAGTCCTGTTCCTTTGCCAGCGCGCGCCAAGCCGCTTCCATTCGCTTGAAGCGATTGTAGGTCGGCCCGTCGTCGGCACGCTCGGCAAGTTGCGCGCAGTTCTCCGCATTGTCGCGGAAGTGCTGTGACTGTTTCATGGAACGTCCTCCTATTAGTTAAGGACGTGGGACATCAATTCAGGCTATTCAACGCGTGGAACATGGGTATTTCGCCACACAGATGAATGCCTGTTCAGCGAGTTCCCGGCGCGATATTTCGCAACTGAGCGTGAGCAATTGCAGCACGGTCGATACAGGAACGGTGCGTCGCAGTCGACGTTCCTCCTTCACGTCGCAACTGGAGGAGGAGAGACGGCATGAGGACGTATCTGCTAGCCGCGGCCATGGTGACCGCGATCGCATCGCCTGTGTTCGCCAATGATATCGGTGTCCGCGCAGGTCCCGTCGGCGCAGGCGTAACGGTTGGTCGGGCACCCGAATATCGCGATCGCGATCGTGATCGCACCACGGTGATCAGGGAGCGTGAGCCGCGCCATGACCGGACCACGGTCATCAAGAAGCGGGACGAATTCGGCAATCGCAGCAAGACCGTCATCCATAACGACGACGATTGACGCCAACTCAGGCGATCCTGTGCGAGCATGAACGTCCGTCGCTGACCTCGTCACGGCGGACGTTTGCTTGGTGCCCCAGGCGATGGAGCGACGATGGCGGCCGAGACGGAGCTCAAATTCCACGTTCCCGCGCGCAAGCTCAAGGGACTGAAGAAACCGCGGGTCGCCGGCAGCAAGAGCGGTGCACCATCCGAGAGCGATCTCGTCTCGACTTATTTCGACACCACGAAGCACAAGCTCAAGCGGCACGGACTGACGTTGCGCGTGCGGCGGGATGGCGGCAACTATGTTCAGACTATCAAGTCGGGAGCGGGTCCGCAGTTTGAACGGGGCGAATGGGAGACTGACCTAGCGGACGGACACTTCGACCTCGATAAGGCCGAGGGTACGCCGCTCGAAGATCTCGCGTCTGGCAGGCTGGGTCGCAAGCTGAAGCCGGTATTCGAGACGTCAGTGCGGCGTATCACCGTGCCGCTGCGGACCAAACGCAGCGAGATCGAACTCGCGATCGATCGCGGCTACACCACGGCCGGGCACCGTTCGCGCCGAATCGACGAGGTCGAACTCGAACTCAAGAGCGGCCGCCCGCTCGACCTGTTCCGGGTCGCAAGGGCGCTGGAGCGGAAGGCGGCGGCGGAGCTCGATCTGCGCTCGAAAGCCGAACACGGCTATGAACTTGCCGATGGCGAGGAGCATGTCGTCGTCTCCGCCGGGAGCATCGTGCTCGACGCCGGACTTACCGCCGGCGCGGCGTTCCGGGTGATCGCGCGCGCCGCGCTTCGTCACTTCTCGTCGAATGCCGAGGCCGTCCGCGAGGGCGAGGCGGAAGGCATTCACCAAATGCGGGTCGGGTTGCGGCGGCTGCGCGCCGCGATCTCGCTGTTCTCGAAGATCCTGACCGTGGCCCCGACGGAAGACATCAAGACGCAGCTGAAGTGGCTCACCAATGCGCTCGCCCCGGCGCGCGAGCTTGACGTGTTCGTCAAGGAAGATATCGAGCCTGCATCGCATGACGCGTTGCTGCGGCGCGGCGGCAAAGCGATCCGGCAGGAGTTTTCCGGTCGCCGCGACCGCGCATTTGCCGGCGCGAGGCACGCGGTCAATTCGCGGCGCTATCGCTCCATGCTGATCGACACGTTGCAATGGATCGAGGCAAAGCAGACCATTGCCGCGGAGGACGAAGGCGGTCCGATCGAGGACTTCGCCGCCGCGCTGCTGCATCGCCGCATCAGGAAGCTGCGCAAGGATGGCCGGCGTCTCGACGAGCTGTCGGCCCGGGAGCGGCACAAGCTGCGCATCAGGGCCAAGAAGCTCAGATACGCGATCGATTTCTTCGAAAGCCTGTTTCCGCGCAAGGGTGAGCGTAGGCAACTCGCGCGGCTGTCCAGGCACCTGAAGCGGGTCCAGGATGCGCTCGGCTCGCTCAACGATTTTGTTGCGCACCGCAAGCTGGCGGTCGATGCGGCGCTGAAGGCCCCGCATCGGAAGGAGCGCGCCAGCGCCTTTGCCTCGGGCGTTGTGCTTGGCCGAGAGGAACAGGCGGTCAAGCCGCTGATCAAGGTCGCCGCCAGGGAAGTGCGAGGACTCGAGAAATTTTGACGAGCGTGTGGTGGCGAACCCCGGACATCTATGCCGCTGGTGATGCCCCCGATTGCCTCTCCCGCTCGGCCGCTGCGATACGACATTCCTCCGCGTAGGCACGCAGGCGCTCGGCCGTCAACGAGTCCATGCCGGTGCGTGCCAGCCGCTCCGCGCGGTCGGCCTGATCTCTGAGATCATTGATGGTCCGGGTCATGTGTGCCTCCATGCCCAGACAATTTGAATCGAATTGCGACGTTCCCCGGCCGATCAGGACGTGGCTAACGGGTGGTTAAGGAGGCACGGTTGCTCAGGTCACCGGCGCCGGGTTGAACAGCGTCAGATCGTTGTGGATGCCCCAGCGGTCCGACCATGGCTTGGTGCGCCCGCTCGCGACGTCGAGGATCAGGCGGAACAGGTCCCAGCCGGTTTCCTCGATGGTCTTCTCGCCGGTGGCGATGCAGCCGGCGTCGAAATCGATCAGGTCCTTCCAGCGTCGTGCCAGCTCGCTGCGGGTCGCGACCTTGATGACCGGCGCGGCGGCGAGGCCATAGGGCGTGCCGCGGCCGGTAGTGAACACCTGCAAGGTCATGCCGGAGGCGAGCTGTAGCGTGCCGCAGATGAAGTCGCTCGCCGGCGTCGCCGCAAACAGCATGCCCTTCTGCCGCGCCTTCTCGCCCGGCGACAGCACGCCCGCGATCGGGCCGGAGCCCGACTTGACGATCGAGCCGAGCGACTTCTCGACGATGTTGGCGAGCCCGCCCTTCTTGTTGCCCGGCGTGGTGTTGGCGCTGCGGTCGGCGCCGCCGCGCGCGAGATAGCCGTCATACCATTCCATCTCGCGGATCAGGGCGCGGCCGACATCCTCGTTGACGGCGCGGCGGGTCAGCAGCTGGATCGCGTCGCGCACCTCGGTGACTTCCGAGAACATCACGGTCGCGCCGGCGCGCACCAAGAGGTCCGCGGCAAAGCCCACCGCGGGGTTCGCGGTGACGCCGGAGAACGCGTCGCTGCCGCCGCATTGCAGGCCGATCACAAGGTCAGCGGCCGGGCAGGTCTCGCGCTTGCGCGCGTTGAGCACCTTCAGCCGGGCCTCGGCCTGGGTCATGATGGCGTCGACGATGGCGCCGAAGCCGTCAAACGCCTCGTCCTGCATCCGCACGATGGCATCGCCGACGCCCTCCGGCACCAGCCGTTCGGGCGCGAGCTTCTCGCAGCCGAGTCCGACGACAAGGATCTCGCCGCCGAAATTCGGATTGAGCGCGAGATTCTGCAGGGTGCGGATCGGCACCACGGCGTCGGGCGCCGTGATCGCGACGCCGCAGCCATAGGCGTGCGTCAACGGCACGACGTCGTCGACATTGGGATATTTCGGCAAGAGCTCGGCGCGGATGCGCTTCACTGCATATTCCATCGTGCCCTTGACGCATTGCACGGAGGAGGAGATGCCGAGGATGTTCTTGGTGCCGACCGAGCCGTCGGGATTGCGATAGCCCTCGAAGGTGAAGCCTTCGAGCGGCGGCAGCGCGGGCGGCACCACGGTCGCGATCTCGAGCTGATCGAGCGGTGGCGCCTCGGGCATGCGGATGCGTGCCTCGTCGACCCACTCACCGGCCAGGATCGGCGACAGCGCCGTGCCGATCACTTCGCCATAGCGGACGATCGGCGCGCCCTCGGCGATGTCTTCGAGCGCGGTCTTGTGGCCCTGCGGCACGAAAGCACGCAGCGTCAGACCCGAGGCGAAGCGCGAGCCGGCGGGCAGGCCGAAATCATTCACGACGATCGCGACGTTGTCGTGCTCGTTGAGCTTGATGTAGCGGGGCTGCTCCTGCGCGCCGATCGACTGGTCCATGCCGTATTCCTCCTGGCTTCACTTCACCTCTCCCGCTTGCGGGGGGAGGTCGGATCGCATCGAAGATGCGATCCGGGTGGGGGCTCTCTCCACGGCATGACACGCGGGGAGAGCCCCCACCCCAACCCTTCCCCGCAAGCGGGGGCGCAGCACTTACGCGGCTGCATCGCGTCTCAAACTGTCTCAACCCGGGAACGTGTAAGCCGTCTTCACCGTGGTGTAGAACTCGCGGGCATAGGCACCCTGTTCGCGTGCGCCGTAGCTCGAGCCTTTGCGGCCGCCGAACGGGACGTGGTAGTCGACGCCGGCGGTCGGCAGGTTGACCATCACCATGCCGGCTTCGCTGTTGCGCTTGTAGTGCGAGGCGTATTTCAGGCTTGACGTGCAGATGCCCGAGGCGAGGCCGAACTCGGTGTCGTTCGAGATCGCCAGCGCCTCTTCATAATCCTTGGCGCGGATCACGCAGGCCACCGGGCCAAAGATCTCCTCGCGGGCGATGCGCATCTGGTTGGTCGCCTCGGTGAACAGCGCCGGCTGCAGATAGAAGCCGGGCGTCTCGCGGTTCAACAATTCGCCGCCCCAGTGCAGGCGGGCGCCTTCATCCTGGCCGATCTTGATGTAGCGGAGGTCCTGGTCGAGCTGGCTCTGGTCGACCACCGGGCCGACATGCACGCCGCTCTTCAGCGCGTCATCCACCGAGAGCCCCTTCATGCGCTCGGTCATCGCGGCGACGAAGCGGTCGTGAATCCCCGCGGTGACAATCAGGCGCGAGGACGCCGTGCAGCGCTGGCCGGTCGAGAAATAGGCGCCGTTGACCGCGACCTCGACCGCGACCTTTACGTCGGCGTCGTCGAGCACGACCAGCGGGTTCTTGCCGCCCATCTCGAGCTGGAACTTCTTCATGGGGTTGGAGAGCACGCAGGCCTGAGCGATCTTGCGGCCGGTCTGCACCGAGCCGGTGAAGGAGATCGCGGCGACATCGGGATGATCGAGCAGAGTCTGGCCGACCACCGAGCCCGAGCCGACCACGAGATTGAAGACCCCCGCCGGAATGCCGGAACGCGCGATGATCTCGGACAGTGCATGGGCGGAGCCCGGCACCAGCTCGGCCGGCTTGAACACCACCGTGTTGCCGTAGCAGAGCGCCGGCGCGATCTTCCATGCCGGGATCGCGATCGGGAAGTTCCACGGCGTGATCATGCCGACGACGCCGACCGGCTCGCGGGTGATCTCGACGTCGAGGCCGGGGCGCACCGATGCGCCTTTCTCGCCCATCAGCCGCAGCGCTTCGCCGGCAAAGAACGCAAAGATCTGTCCAGCGCGCGCCACCTCGCCGATGCCTTCCGGCAGCGTCTTGCCCTCCTCGCGGGCGAGCAGGCGGCCAAGCTCTTCCTTGCGGGCGAGGATTTCGACGGAGATCCTGGTCAGCGCGTCGAAGCGTTCCTGCGGCGTCGAGCGCGCCCAGTCCGGGAATGCGGCCTTCGCGGCGGCGATCGCCTTTTCGGTCTGCGCCTTGTCGGCCCTGGCGTATTCGCCGACCACGTCTTTGGTGTTGGAGGGGTTGATGTCCCGCGTGATGCCTGTTCCGTCGACCCATTCGCCGGCGATGAAGTTCTTCTGGTGAGCGGTCATGTTTCCAACCTTTCTTGTTTAGCGCACGAGGCAGGAACGCTTGTCGTCGAAGGTCCACCCCTGGATCAGGAACTGCATGGCCAGCGCGTCGTCGCGGGCGCCGAGACCATGCTGCTTGTATAGCGCGTTCGCGGCCTCGATGGCACCGCGATCGAGCTCGATGCCGAGGCCCGGCCGATCCGGGATCGCGATCTTGCCGCCCTTGATCTGGAGCGGCTGGCGCGTCAACGCCTGGCCGTCCTGCCAGATCCAGTGGGTGTCGATCGCGGTCACCTTGCCGGGCGCGGCGGCGCTGACATGGGTGAACATCGCCAGCGAAATATCGAAATGGTTGTTGGAGTGCGAGCCCCAGGTCAGGCCGTTGTCGCGGCAGGTCTGCGCCACCCGTACCGAGCCCTGCATGGTCCAGAAATGCGGATCGGCGAGCGGAATGTCGACTGCGCCAAGCCGCAGTGCGTGCGAGAGCTGGCGCCAGTCGGTCGCGATCATGTTGGTCGCGGTCGGCAGCCCGGTGGCGCGGCGGAACTCGGCCATGATCTCGCGGCCGGAGAAGCCGGCCTCGGCGCCGCAGGGGTCCTCGGCATAGGCGAGCACGCCATGCATGTTGCTGCACAGCCGGATCGCCTCGTCGAGCGACCAGGCGCCGTTCGGGTCGAGCGTGACGCGCGCCTTCGGAAAGCGTTTTGCAATGGCGGTGACGGCCTCGATCTCCTCTTCGCCCCTGAGCACGCCGCCCTTGAGCTTGAAATCGGCAAAGCCGTAATGCGCTTGCGTCGCTTCGGCGAGGCGCACGATCGCCTCCGGCGTCATCGCAACCTGGTGGCGCAGATCGAACCAGTCGGGCTTGCCGGTCTCGCCCTCGACATAGGGAAGGCTGGTCTTCTTGCGATCGCCGACAAAGAAGAGATAGCCGAGTGTCTCGACGCTGGCGCGCTGCTGGCCTTCGCCAAGCAGCGCTGCGACCGGGAGATTGAGATGCTGGCCGAGCAGATCGAGCAGCGCGGATTCGACCGCGGTGACCGCATGGATGGTGACGCGGAGATCGAAGGTCTGCTTGCCGCGGCCGCCGGCGTCGCGGTCGGCGAAGGCCTGGCGCATCGAGGCCAGGATGTTGTTGCAGGCGCCGATGGTCTGGCCGACGACGAGGTCGCGGGCGTCCTCGAGCGTTTTGCGAATCTTCTCGCCGCCCGGCACCTCGCCGACGCCGGTGTGACCGGAGTTGTCGGCGAGGATAACGAGGTTGCGGGTGAAGAACGGCGCATGCGCGCCGCTCAGATTGAGGAGCATGCCGTCGCGGCCGGCGACCGGGATCACCTCCATCGCCGTGACAACAGGTGCGCCGGCAAAGCCGGTGCGGATCATGTCCTGGATCATCTGCTCCTCCCTTCGTCCTTTGCTGTTTTCTTGGCCCGTTCGGCTTATTCTGCCGCCTGCTGCGCGGCGGCCCGCGGCAGCTTGGCCACCAGTGCAGCGAGCTCGGCGGTCTCCTGCGCGGTGAGATCGGTCAGCGGCGGCCGCACCGGGCCGGAGTAGCGGCCAATCACCTTCATGCCGGCCTTGATGATCGACACCGCATAACCCTTCTTGCGGTTGCGTATCGCGATCAGCGGCAGGATGAAATCCTTCAGACCTGCATGGATGGTCTGATGATCGCGCCGGCGCACCGCGGCGTAGAACTTGGTGGCGAATTCCGGCACGAAATTGAACACCGCCGACGAATAGGTGGTCACGCCCATGTCGAGATAGGGCAGGGCAAAGGTCTCCGCGGTCGGCAGGCCGCCGATATAGGTCAGGCGATCGCCGAGCCGGGTGTAGACGCGGGTCATCAGCTCGATATCGCCGATACCGTCCTTGTAGCCGACGAGGTTCGGGCAGCGCTCGCAGAGGCGCGCCAGCGTATCGGGCTGCAGGATCGCATTGTCGCGGTTGTAAACGATGACGCCGATCTTGACCGACGAGCACACCGCTTCGACATGCGCGGCGAGGCCGTCCTGCTCGGCATGCGTGAGATAGGGCGGCAGCAAGAGCAGGCCGTCGGCGCCGGCCTTCTCGGCGCCAACCGCGATCTCGCGCGCGATCGCGGTGCCGTAGCCGGTGCCGGCCAGCACGGGAACGCGGCCCTTGGTCTCGTCGACCGCGATCTTCACGACGTGGGGAACTTCACTCGGCGTCAGCGAGAAGAACTCGCCGGTGCCGCCGGCGGCGAACAGGCCGGCAACGTCATAGCCGCACAGCCAGTCCATGTTGGCGCGATAGGTCGCCTCGTCGAACGAATAGTCCGCGTTGAACGGGGTCACGGGGAAGGACAGGAGGCCGCCACCGATTCTCGCGGCCATCTCCTGAGGGGTCATCTTGCTCATGGCGCCACTCCTTGAATGTTTCTGGGAACGGGATGCGCGAGCAGCGCGCGTCCATGGCGGAATTTCTAGGGAATGCTTCGATGCGCGTCCAAGCCAAACGCGGTATCGAGCGATGCTAACTCTGCATCAATCGCCGCGCAGATGCGGCGCTGCGATTTCGGTTGCGATCTCGATCAGCGGCGGCAGCAACTGGTTCTCGTGATCGCGCCGCCACACCATGAACAGCTCGACCGGCACGGGTGATCGCAGCTTCAGCGGCTTCAGCTTGACCTCCGCGATCTTCAGGCTGGCGGCCGCTTCCGGCACGATCGCGACGCCAAGCCCGGCGCGCACCATGGCGAGGATCGAGTGGATCTGGCTGAGATGCTGCACATAGCGCGGCAGCACGTCGGCGCGCGTGAACATCGACACCAGGAGATCATGGAAGTAGCGCGCCTCATAGGGCGAATACATCACGAAGGGCTGGTCGTCGAAATCCTTGATGCTGACGGTCTCGGCCGCGGCCAGCGGATGCTTCTTCGGGATCGCGGCGAGCAGCGGCTCGGCCACGACGCGCCGGCTGGCGAATTCCGGCCGCGCGATCGGCGGGCGCAGCAGGCCGGCGTCGATCTGCCCGGTGGTGAGCGCCTCGAACTGATCGCCGGAGACCATCTCCTTCAGCGAAAAATCGACCTCGGGCAGGCGCGAGCGGCAGGCTGCGATCAGGTCGGGCAGGAAGCCGTAGGCGGCCGCGGCGGTGAAGCCGATCTTGAGCGAGCCGGTCTTGCCGAGAGCGATGCGGCGGGCAACCTGCGAGGCGGATTCCGCGAGCTTGAGGATGCGCCGCGCCTCGGGCAGGAAACTGCGTCCGGCCGGCGTCAGCCGCACCGAGCGGCTGGTGCGTTCCAACAGCGGCGCGTCGATGATGTGTTCGAGCACCTGGATCTGCCGGCTCAGCGGCGGCTGCGTCATGTTGAGCCGCGCCGCGGCGCGGCCGAAGTGCAATTCTTCGGCCACCGTGACAAAGCAGCGGAGCTGGCTCAGGTCGAACATCGATGCAAGCCCGGAATTGATCGCGCGGGGATTTGTACGTTCTAGCATCGATGCCTCCCACTGGCCAAGAAGACAAAAAAGCAGACAAACAAGCAGACAAAGACGGCGGCCTAAGCCGCCGTTTGGTTTTCTGCTCCCTCTCCCCGTTCTTACGGGGAGAGGTGAAGCGCGTTCACGCCGCCTTGAGCTGCACCCGCTTGATCTCGCCGACGATGAACAGATAGGCGATCGCCGCGACCAGCGCGTTGGCGCCGACGAACACCAGCGCGCCGTTGAACGAGCCGGTGGCGGCCAGGATGTAGCCGATGATGATCGGCGTCGTGATCGAGGACAGGTTGCCGAAGGTGTTGAACAATCCGCCGGAAACGCCGCCGGCTTCCTTCGGCGAGGTGTCGGAGACGACCGCCCAGCCGAGCGCGCCGATGCCCTTGCCGAAGAAGGCGAGCGCCATGAAGCCGACCACCAGTGCCTGGCCGTCGACATAGTTGCAGGCGATGATCGACATCGACAGCAGCATGCCGCCGACGATCGGGATCTTGCGCGCCATGGTCAGCGAGCCGGTGCGGCGCAGGATATAGTCCGAGATCACGCCGCCGAGCACGCCGCCGATGAAGCCGCACAGCGCCGGCAAGGTCGCGACGAAGCCGGCCTGCAGGATCGAGAGCCCGCGCTCCTTCACCAGATAGACCGGGAACCAGGTCAGGAAGAAATAGGTCAGGGTGTTGATGCAGTACTGGCCGATATAGACGCCGAGCATCATGCGGTTGGCGAGCAACTGACGGATGTGGTCCCAGCTGGGGCCGCTGTCCTGTGTCTTGCCGGCCTTCGCCGCGTCCATGTCGACCAGCGCGCCGCCCTGCTTGATGTAGTCGAACTCGGCCTCGTTGATCGCGGGGTGCTCCTTCGGCTCGTAGATGGTCTTGATCCAGGCAATGCCCATGACGATACCGAGCGCACCCATCACGTAGAACACATGGCGCCAGCCATACTCATGGGCGATCCAGCCCATCAGCGGCGCGAAGATCACGGTGGCGAAATACTGCCCCGAATTGAAAAAGGCCGAGGCGGTACCGCGTTCATTGCCGGGGAACCAGGAGGCGACGATGCGGGCATTGGCCGGGAATGACGGCGCCTCGGCGATGCCGACCAGGAAGCGCAGAGCGAACAACAGGACCACGGCCGCGCCCGCGGACAGAAACCCAACCAGGCCCTGCATCGCGGTGAAGATCGACCAGACGATGATGCTGATCGCATAGACCCATTTGGAGCCGAAGCGGTCGAGCAACCAGCCGCACGGCACCTGCGCGACCACATAGGACCAGCCGAAGGCCGAGAACACGTAGCCCATCGCGACGGGATCGAGATGCAGTTCCTTGGAAAGCGCGGGGCCGGCGATCGAGAGCGTAGCGCGATCGGCATAGTTCACGGTGGTGACGAGAAACAGCATCGTCACGATCAAGAGCCGGACGCGGGATCGCCGCGTGTCTGCGGCGGACACAATTGCGCTCATTAGCGCCTCCTCGAAAATTTCCTCGGGGTCTGTCCTAGAGAGATGACGACAATGGGTCCAAGCCGAAACGGGTATTGATCCATACCGATTTTGAATGGATCGGCCCGGTGTCATTCCACCTTTGCCGCTATTGCCAGGGTTTCGTATTTAGTGTACCAATAGTACAGTTATTAAGGGCGCAGCGTTGCGCCCGGCTGCTCGAGATCGAATGCTGATGACCACGCCGCGCGACTATGAGGTGTTCGAGGCAGGTGATGTGACGCTGCAGGGCGGTGCCGTGTTTCCGCAACTGAGGCTCGCCTACAAGACCTATGGCACGCTGAATGCGGCGCGGGACAACGTCATCCTCTATCCGACGTCGTTCGCCGCACAGCACACCGACATCGAATGGCTGGTACAGCCGGGCGGTGCGCTCGATCCCGAGCGCTACTTCATCGTCATCGCGAATCTGTTCGGCAATGGCCTGTCGTCCTCGCCGTCGAATTCGGTCGAGGTGCTCGGCGGCGCGCCGTTTCCTGCCTTCACCTATCATGACGCGGTCGCGATCCAGCGGCGGCTGCTGGTCGAGCGGTTCGGCGTGACCAGGCTCGCGCTGGTCTATGGCTGGTCGATGGGCGGCATGCAGGCCTATCACTGGGCCGCGCGGTATCCCGACATGGTCGAGCGCGCAGCCGTGGTTTGCGGCAGCGCGCGATGCTCGCCGTACAATCATGTGTTCCTCGAAGGCGTGAGGGCCGCGCTGACCGCCGACCCGGCCTACCGGGACGGCCGCTTCGTCAGCAAGCCCGCGGCGGGCCTTCGTGCGATGGGGCGCGTCTACGCCGGCTGGGCGATGTCGCATGAGTTCTATCGCGAGCAAGTCTGGCGCGCGGCCGGCTTTAACTCGCTCGAGCACTACCTCGCGGGGTCCTGGGACGGTGCCTTCGCGCGGCGCGATGCGAATGATCTGCTGGCGCAGGTCGCGATCTGGCAGGCCGGCGATATCAGCCGTTGCGATCAATTCGGCGGCGACTTCGACCGCGCGCTCGCCGCGATCAGGGCGCATATCCTGCTGATGCCGGGGCGTACCGATCGCTATTTCGACGCGCGCGACAACGAGGATGAACTCGGCCGCCTGGTCAACGCGCGCTCGGCCGCGCTGCACGCAATTCCGTCGATCCATGGGCACCGGGCCGGCAATCCCGCCAACAACGCCGAAGACCGCGCCTTCATCAACGCCGAAATCTCGGCGCTGCTGCAACGCTGACAGGTGAGACGACCATGAGCACCGCAGAGACCAGTGACGCCGGACCCCGCCTGAAGCCGCTCAGCCCGCTGACCTTGCGCGATTTGTCGACCAAGTCGAACCTTGCCGGCGCGGTGCGCGCGGCAAGCCATTACGGGATGATCGTCATCGTCGGCGCGCTGATCTCCCTGGTCTCATCGCGCTACGGTCTGCCATGGGCGCTGCCGCTGATTGCGGTGCAGGGCTACTTCGTCGCGTTCCTGTTCATGGTGGTGCATGAGACCGCGCACAAGACGGCGTTCCGCAGTCCAGCGCTCAATCTTGTCGTCGGCAATCTGTCCGCCTTCATGATCGGCCTGCCCTACCAGTACTACTGCCTGTTCCACTGGGACCATCACCGCCACACGCAGGATCCGGAGAAGGACCCGGAGCTGATCGTCGGCCCCAAGCCCGCGTCGGACACCCAGCTCGCGATCGCCTATTCGGGACTGCTGCAGGTGTTGGTTCGCTTCCGCCTGATGTTTTGGCATGCACTCACCGGAAAGGTGGTCGTGCCGTGGATTCCGGAGCACAAGCGTGCCGCGATCGTGCTGGAGGCGAGGCTCTATCTCGCGGGCTATCTGCTGTTGCTCGCGGCATCGTTCGCGCTGCACAGTGCGATCCTGCTCTGGGTGTGGATCGTGCCGCTCCTGGCCGGTCAGCTCATCCTGCGCCCCTATCTCTATGCCGAGCACACCGGCTGCGAGCGGACGCGGAGCGCGTTCGAGAACACGCGCACAACGATGACCGGCAGGATCATGAAATGGTTCGCCTGGAACATGCCTTACCATGTCGAGCACCACGCCTATCCCACGGTGCCGTTCCATGCGCTGCCGAAGCTCAACGCCATCGTCGATGGCCACATCGTGTATCGCGGCAGCAGTTACCGGGCCGTGACGCGCGAGACCTGGGCCTGGTTCCGCCGTCAGCGCCAGCGCTCTGCTTGATAGTCAAGCGTCCGCGCGGGGCCGCAGCACCAGATTGACGAGATTGCGGGCGTAGGCCGGCGTCAACGGCTTGATGCCGAAGACGTAGCGATAGAACAGGCTGCCATAGATCGCGTCATAGATATCGCCGGGGACGCCCGGCGCGCCGATGCTGCCGTCCTTCTGGCCGGCGGCGATGATCTCCAGCATCCTGCTGCGACGCAGGCCGAGGTAACGCTCGTAGAACAGCTCCGCCGTGCCGGTCTTCGAGATGCATTCCGAGATCACGGCGAGCTGCACCCGGCCGAACTCGCCCTGCAACGCCTCGACATAGGTTGCGACATGGCGGCGGATGCGGGCCACCGGACTGCCGGTTTCGGGCAGCGGCACGGCCCGCGAGGCCTGGTCGAGGAAGGCATCGATCAGCAACGCTTCGCGCGACGGCCACCATTTGTAGATCGTCATCTTCGAGACGTTGGAATGTCTGGCGATCGCGTCGATGGTGGTCGCGGCGAGGCCGGTCGTCGCCATCAGCTGATAGGCGCCTTCCAGGATCGCGGCCGTGGTCGCGGCGGAACGCGGCCGCCCGCGCCGCCCCGTTGCCGTTTCCTCTGTCACCGTCTTGCCGCTGGCCATGGCCGGACTTCGCGTCCTGCGTCTTTCAATCATTGCGCTGCATGCGGGCATAGCATGAAATCGCGCTCGGTTTCAGATCGTCGCCGACGCTGATAGTGTACAACGCGCAAGCCAGAGCTTGCGTGCGGCACATTGCCCTCGCTCTGTCCAGCTCAGCCGCCGATCCAACAGGAGTGTCCCCGTGAAGGCCGTCTACAGTGATCTGCACCGCAGCCATGATCCGCAATTCTTCCTGGTCCGCGGTGTGGTCCAGCGTACCACCGAACAGCCCGAACGCGCCGACCGCCTGCTGGCGGGCCTGAAGGCCGGCAAGCACACGCTGATCGAGCCGACCAGGTTCGGGCAGGGGCCGCGGGCGCGCGTGCACAGTCCGGAATATCTGAGCTTTCTCGCGGACGCCTGGGACGAATGGTCGGCGCTCGGCAATGCCGGGCCGGAGATGATCGCGAACATCCATCCGGTGCGCAATGCCGGCACGTACCCTGCTCATATCGTCGGCAAGCTCGGCTGGCACACGATGGACACCGCGGCTCCGATCGGTCCCGGGACCTGGGCAGGCGCCTGCGCCTCGAGCGACGTCGCGGTCACCGCCGCGCAGATGGTGCTGGACGGCGAGGATGCCGTCTACGCGCTGTGCCGCCCGCCCGGCCACCACGCCTATCGCGACCTCGCCGGCGGCTTCTGCTTCCTCAACAACAGCGCGATTGCGGCCGAGCATCTGCGCCAGAAGCATGAGCGCGTCGCGATCCTCGACGTCGACGTGCATCACGGCAACGGCACGCAGGGCATCTTCTATGAGCGGCCGGATGTCTTCGCCGTCTCGATCCACGCCGATCCGTCGTTCTTCTACCCCTTCGTCTGGGGCTATGCGCATGAGCGCGGCGCCGGAGGCGGCCTCGGCACCAATCTCAACATTCCCCTCGCCAAGGGCACCGGTGACGACGACTACATGAAGGCGCTCGCAGCGGCGGAGAAGGCAATCCGCTCCTTCGCCCCGACCGCGCTTGTGGTCGCGCTCGGTCTCGACGCCTCCGAGAAGGACCCGCTTGCCGGTCTCGCCGTCACCACCGACGGCTTCCGCCGCATCGGCGAGGGGCTGGCCCGATTCGGGTTGCCGACAGTGCTGGTGCAGGAGGGCGGCTATCTCTCCGACATCCTCGGCGCCAATCTGACGGCGGTGCTCGGCGGGTTTGAGGCCGCACGCTAGCGCAATTTCGGGCGAGGTTGGAGCGTCGGCCTTGATTGATCAAAGCCAATGCCCCGGCCGCGAGGCGCGCACCAGAGCGTCGTGGACTTGCGTGTCCGCAACCAAAATCACATCATGCCGTTGGTATTCGGCGCTGGCTTATGATTCTGCCTGGCGGTTTCAGCCGGCCAGGCGGACAGCAACGCGAGGACGGCCATGAGTGACCTGCTTCGCATCGCCATCGTCGGTTATGGCGAGATCGCGCGCCGGCAGCACCTGCCTGCGATCGCGAAGACGTCAGGCGTAGCTCTCGTCGCGGTGGTTGATCCCGTGAAGACTCCGCCCGGCCTGCCGCATTTCCGCGACATGCAGGAGCTGTTGCGCGACGGGCCGGAGATCGACGCGGTCGCGCTGTGTACGCCACCGCAGGTGCGCCACGCGCAGGCCGCCGCCGCGCTCGCGTCGGGTAAGCATGTGCTGCTGGAGAAGCCGCCGGGCACGACGTTAAGCGAACTCACGCCGCTGATCGCGGCCGCGCACGAGGCGGGTCGGACATTATTCGCCACATGGCATTCACGCTATGCGGCCGCGGTCGGCCCTGCGCGGCAATTGCTCGCGAGACGCACCATCAACGAGGTGACCATCATCTGGAAGGAAGACGTGCGCGTCTGGCATCCGGGCCAGGCCTGGATCTTCGAGGCGGGTGGCTTCGGCGTGTTCGATCCCGGCATCAACGCGCTGTCGATCCTGACCGAGATCCTGCCGCGTGCGGTCTTTATCAGGAGCGCGGCGTTGGACTTTCCGTCCAATCGGGAGGCGCCGATTGCGGCAGAGATCGAACTTGCCGACGCGGGCGGATTGCCAATTCACGCCGAATTCGATTTCCGCCAGACCGGATCGCCGAGCTGGGACATCCTGTGCGAGACCGAGGCCGGGCCCGTGACGCTGTCGAAAGGTGGAAGGCAGCTGCGCGATGGCGGCAGGCTGGTGGTCGATGCGCCGGATGAGGAATATCCCGCGCTGTACCGCCGCTTCGTCGCGCTGACCTCGGAAGGAAAATCCGATGTCGACCTCGCGCCCTTGCGGCTTGTCGCCGATAGCTTCATGCTCGGGCGACGGCGCCTCGTCGAGGCGTTCGAGGACTGACAATGACATCAGCCAGCATTGGTCGCGCTCCCTTCGGCAAGTTGCACGACGGCACCGTGGTCGAGCGCGTGATCTTGCGCGGTGAACATGGTTTTGAGGCCGCCATCCTTCCGTTCGGCGCCACGCTGCAAGCGCTGCTTGCGCCGGATCGTGACGGGCATTGCGACGACATCGTGCTTGGCCACGATGAGCTCGACGGCTATCTCGCACAGCGCAAATTCTTCGGCGCGACGATCGGGCGCTATGCCAACCGGATCGCCGGTGCGCGCTTCTTGCTCGATGGCGAGACGGTGCAGCTTGACGCCAACAACGGTCCCAACGCGCTGCACGGCGGCCTGCAGGGCTTTGATCGCAAGCTGTGGCGGATCGTCGAACTATCGGATGATCCGGGACCGACGCTGGTGCTGGAGCGCGAGAGCCCGCATGGCGAGGAGGGCTATCCGGGCAATCTCGCGGCGCGCGTGACCTATCGCGTGCGCAGTCCGATGGAGCTCTCGGTCACCTACGAGGCGACGACGGACCGGCCGACCTGCCTCAATCTCACCAATCATAGTTTCTTCAATCTCGAGGGCGCGCGCTCGGGCATGCAGATCCTCGATCACCGCCTGACGATCGTCTCCGACCATTTCCTCGCGGTGGATGCCACGGCGATCCCGCTCCACGAACCGCCGCGGCCGGTCGACGGCACGCCGTTCGACTTCCGCAAGCCTACAGCCATCGGCGCGCGGATCAGGATGAATGACGAGCAGCTGCGGCTCGGGCGCGGCTATGACCACAATTTCTGTCTGGCCAAGGGGGCGGGCCTTTGCCTTGCTGCGCGCCTCGAGGCGCCGCACAGCGGCCGCGTGATGGAGCTGCTCACCGATCAGCCGGGACTGCAGTTCTATTCCGGCAATTTCCTCGACGGCTCGACCACCGGCAAGGGCGATCGTCTGTACCGGCAATCCGACGCGCTCTGTCTCGAGCCGCATGCCTGGCCGGATACGCCGAACCGGCCCGACTTCCCGTCGGCGCGGCTCGATCCGGGGCAGCTCTATCGGCGCAGCATCGTCTACCGCTTCTCAACCGCATGAGTCACGCCATGACCAACCGTGCCGCCGAGCCGCCGATGGAAGAGGTGCCGACATCGGTGCTGTCGGCGGAGCGTTGCCATCTCGGCGAAGGCCCGACCTATGATGCGGCGACCGACACCGCCTGGTGGTTCGATATCCGCGAGCGCCGGCTGTTCGAGCATCGATTTGCTGGTGGCCGCACCGTCATTCACGCATTGCCGAAAATGGCGAGTGCATTGGCGCGGATCGACGGCGAGCGGCAGCTGATCCTGACCGAAGATGGACTTTATGTACGGCACGTTGCCGACGGCCGCCTGGAGCTGTTCACCGCGCTGGAGGCCGACAATCCGCTGACGCGCTCCAACGATGCGCGGGTGCATCCGTCGGGCACGTTCTGGCTTGGCACCATGGGGCGCCATGCCGAGCAGGGTGCCGGCGCGATCTATGCGCTGCACCGGGGCCGCATCGTGCGGCTGTATCCCGGGATCACCATCCCAAATGCGATCTGCTTTTCGCCCGCGGGCGACATCGGCTATTTCGCCGATACCGCAACCAACGTGCTGCATCGCGTGCCGCTCGATCCATCAACAGGACTGCCGGTCGGCGAGGCTACCGAATTGATCAGACATCGAGGCAGCGGCGGGCTCGACGGTGCGATCGTCGATGCCGACGGGCTGATCTGGAACGCGCGCTGGGGCGGCGGTTGCGTCGACGTTTACGATCCCGCCGGCCGGCATCTGCGTTCGCTGCGCGTACCGGCGAGGCAATCGAGCTGCCCGGCATTCGTCGGCCGCGACTTCTCGCGCGTGCTGGTCACCTCGGCCTGGCAGGACATGGATGAGGCGCAGCGTGCGGCCGATCCCGAGCATGGCAGGACGTTCCTGCTCGAGGCCGCCGCGCGCGGTCGGGCCGAGCCTGACGTCAAACTATCCTGACGGATGCGTGCACCGCGGCGTTGTTGACGCGACCGGATTATTTGGACGATAGTACAAATATGGTCCGCAAACCTGCCAGGTCTGACGTGAAGGCCGCCGCCAGCACCCGCAAGCCGAACATGCGCGAGGCGATCCTCGCCGCGGCGGAGGAACTGTTCTCGACCTATGGCTTCAACGCCGTCTCGGTGCGTGACATCGCGCACGCCGCCGGCGCCAATCCGGGCAGCGTGACCTATCATTTCAGGACCAAGGACGGCCTGCTGCTGGAAATCTATCGGCGCCATTGCGGCCCGATGAACCGGCGGCGTTCCGAGCTGTTGGCGGCGGCGCGGCGGGTGCGCGATCTGCAGGACCGGCTGGAGGCGATCGTGCGCGCCTATGTGTTGCCGGCCTTTACGTCCGGCAGCGATCTTGCAGGCGGCGGAACGCGGTTCACGCGATTGCGTGCGATCATGTCGGCCGAGGGCAATGAGGTCGTGCGCAAGATCATCGCGCAGACCTTCGACGACACCAGTCATGCCTTCATCGACGCGATTCATGAAAGCCTGCCGCATATTCCGCGTACTGATCTGGTCTGGCGCAGCCACTTCCTGCTCGGCGCGCTCTACTACACGCTGGTGACGCCGGAGCGCGTCTCGCGCCTGTCGCGCGGCAGCGCCGACGGCACCGATGCCGGCCACGCCATCGAGGAGCTGGTGCGCGCCACCGTTGCCGCGTTGCAGGCCGCGCCGCTCGACGAAGGGGCGCCGCGCAAGATCCCGGGCTCAAATCCGGGGCGAGTGGTGACCTGAACGTCCGGAGCTTGTCGCGATGGAGAAACTTCGGCTGCGCGCCGTGCTCGGCAATCATCCGCACATCCGGGCGGTGAAGAACGGTGAGCTTCGCTCCGACCTGTTCGATCTCGACTTCACCGAATTCACGCCGACCAACGCCGCGTTCAAGCCGATGGTGCGCGAGCAGGCATTCGACGTCTGCGAGATGGCGATCGTGACCTATCTGATGGCAAGGGCGCACGGCAAGCCGCTGGTGCTGCTGCCGGCGGCGATGGTCGGCCGCTTCCAGCACGGCCATGCGCTCTATCGCGCCGACCGCGGCACGCTCGTGCCTGCCGATCTCGAAGGCAAGCAGGTCGGCATCCGCTCGTTCACGACCACGACCGGGGCATGGATGCGCGGCATCCTTGCCAATGACCATGGCGTGAACCTCGACAGGATCAACTGGGTCACGTTCGAGGATCCGCATGTCGCGGAATATGTCGACAGCACCGAGCGTGCGCCGAAGGGCAAGACCATCGTTCAGATGCTGAGGGACGGAAAGCTCGATGCCGTGCTCGGCGAGATCTCGAGCGATCCGGCATTCAAGCCATTGTTCGCCGATCCAGCCGCAGAGGCGTCCCTGTGGTATGCGCGGCACGGCGTGGTGCCGGTCAATCACCTGGTGGTGGTGACATCGCGGCTTGCAGCGTCGCGGCCGGACGTGGCGCGAAGCCTGTACGATCTCCTCAAGCGCTGCAAGGCAGAGGCCGGCCCGTCCGGCATGCCGGACCTGCTGCCGTTCGGCGTCGCGGCGAACCGCAAGCCGCTCGAGCTGATGATCGACTATTGCGTCCAGCAGGCGTTGATCCCCCGGCACGTCACGGTCGACGAGCTGTTCGACGACACAACACGGAACCTGAACTGATGACAATCTCCTGCGATCCGCGGCAATGGCAGGTCGGCATGCTCGGCTATGGCGAGGTCGGCCGCATCCTTGCCGAGGATCTGCGCCGGCAGGGCGTGAGCGTTTCGGCCTACGATATCAAGCTTGACCGCGGGCAGGGCGCGGCGCTGCGCGCGCACGCGGCGGAGATCGGCGTCGAGCTCGCGCAATCCCATGCCGATCTTGCGGCGCGGGCCGATTTCATCATCTCGGCGGTGACGGCGAGCCAGGCGGTGCCGGTGGCCGCGGCCTGCGCACCTGCAATCCGGAACGGCGCCTGGTTTCTCGATTTCAACTCGGCCTCGCCCGGCGCCAAGCAGCGCGCGGCGGCGCACATCGACGGCGCCGGTGGCCGCTATGTCGGAGGCGCGGTGATGACCTCGCTGCCGCCGTACCGGATCAGGGTGCCGCTGCTGCTCAGCGGGCAGGGCGCGCGGGAGCTGGCGCCGCAGCTGGTCGCGCTCGGCTTTGCGGCGAAGGTCGCAAGCGACGAGCTTGGCGTCTCCTCGGCAGTCAAGATGTGCCGCAGCATCATGATCAAGGGACTGGAGGCCAAGGTGATCGAGAGCTTCACCACCGCACGCGCCTATGCCGTCGAGGATGCGGTGCTCGCCTCGCTCAAGGAGACCTTTCCGTCGATCGACTGGGAGAAGCAGGGTGCCTATTTCTTTCAGCGGGCGATCGAGCATGGCCGGCGGCGCGCCGAGGAGGTGCGCGAGGTGGCGGAGACCGTGCGCGAGGCGGGGCTCGCGCCGTGGTCTGCCTCCGGCACCGCCGAGCGGCAGGGCTGGATCGCCGATCTTGCCGATGAGGGCGTGTTCGGACCCAGGGGAACGCCGGACTTTGCCCGCAGCGCCGACTGGCGTACCGAGGCGGACCGGATTCTCGCGCGCATCAAGTCGTAAGGTCTCGCCCGGAGAATCCGCCGCGTTCCCTGCCGACGCGCAATGCGCTATTGCTCCATGAACAGTTTGTTCTGGAGGCACTCCCATGAAGAATTCCGGCAAGGTCGTCGCCATCACGGGGGCGGCACGCGGCATCGGCAAGGCCTGTGCGGCGCGCTTCCTGTCCGATGGCGCCAGGGTCGTCATCTCGGATGTCGACGCTGCAGGGCTTGTCCACACCGCCCAGGAACTCGGACATATCGATCAGCTGCGGGCGGTCGAGGCCGACGTCAGCAAGCGCGCCGATGTCGACCGCATCGTCGCGACCGCGGTGAAGGAATTCGGCCGGCTCGACGTCATGGTCAACAATGCCGGCGTCGCGCGCAACCGCGACTTCCTCGACATCAGCGAGGCCGAATTCGACGACGTGATGGGCATCAACCTCAAGGGCGCGTTCTTCGGCGTCCAGGCTGCGGCGCGCCAGATGATCGCGCAGGGCGGTGGCGGCGTCGTCGTCAACATGTCCTCGGTCAACGCGCTGCTCGCGATCCCCTCGCTCGCGACCTATGCGATGTCCAAGGGCGCGATGAAGCAGCTCACCTCGGTCGCCGCCGTGGCGCTGGCGCCGCACGGCATTCGCGTCGTGGCGGTCGGACCCGGCACGATCCTGACCGAGATGGTGGCGACGGCGATCTTCTCGTCCGAGGATGCGCGGCGCAGCGTGCTGTCGCGCACGCCGGCCGGCCGCTGCGGCGAGCCGAGCGAGGTCGCTGCCGTCGTGGCATTCCTTGCCAGCGACGATGCCTCCTACATCACCGGCCAGACCATCTATCCCGACGGCGGGCGGTTGATCCTCAACTACACGGTCCCGGTCAGCGAGAAGAAGTAGGGCAGGTTCAATCGCGAGCGCACTGCCAAAATATCGAAAACAACCCCATGCAAAGGAGCCGCCGGCGGCCGGCGTTCGACCAGGCGACTTGACACGTCGGGCAAATCAGCGGTACTATTCGATTATTCAGAAATCGTGCAATCGCCATCCGGTGTCATCACCCGCGCATCCGCATGCGCATGCGAGCGATCCAGTATTCCAGAGGCGGTCGTGCTTGAGCCGATGGGCCGCGGCGTACTGGATCGCCCGGTTGAACCGGGCTATGCCAGGTGCGGATGGGGACGTCGCTACCGGCCCTTGAACTGCGGCTTGCGCTTCTCCATGAAGGCATTGCGGCCTTCGCGGAAGTCCGCGCTGTCCATGCATTCGATGCCGATCTGCTTGACCGCCGCCATGTCGCGGTCGGCGGGATCCTTCAGCACCTGCGCGATGGTGATCTTGGCGGCCTTGATCGCCAGCGGCGCATTGGCGGAAATGGTGCGCGCGATTTCCATGGTCGCATCCCAGAGCTCGGCGTCCGGCAGCACACGATCGACGAGGCCGATCCGCAGCGCCTCAGCGGAATCGATCCGCATGCCGGTATACATGATCAGCCGCGCCCAGGACGGGCCGACCAGCGACACCAGATGGCGCAGCCCGTCATAGCCATAGGCGATGCCGAGCTTGGCGGCGGGAATGCCGAATTGGCCGCTGGCGCCGGAGATGCGGATATCGGTCAGCATCGCGACCTGCATGCCGCCGCCGAGGCAGAAGCCGCGGATGCAGGCGATGGTCGGCTTCGGATAGTCGGCGAGCAGGGCGCGCTGGGCGGCGCTGCGCCGTGAATATTCCTCGGAGGCCTCGGCGTTGTGCCTGGTCTTCTCGAACTGGCTGATATCGGCGCCCGATACGAACGCCTTGTCGCCGGCGCCGACCAGGATCACGACGCGGACGGCCGGATCGTCGCGCAACGCCGTCAGCGCCTCGCCGAGCCCCTCCCACATCTCCAGCGACATCGCATTGCGCTTGTCGGGATTGTTGAAGGTGATGACGCCGACGCCGTCGACGACGTCTTGCAGGATCTTGCCGTCGGCAAGCGATTTGTTTGACATGTTGAGCCTATGAGGGTCCAGACTGATTGAGCGAAGGCTAGCACCCGGCCGACAGCCGAGGCAGGCGGTTTGGAGCACGGCGCGCTTGCATTGCCGGGTAGCAACTCTCCCGGTAGTTGTGCGGTTCGCAAAATAAACTGCCGGGCAACGGTTGCGCCATAGAGTGCGCCGCCGGCGCTCCGTCCCGGTTTAACTTTTTCCTAGTTTTTCGACGGTATGGCTGTACGCACCTGCGCGCCAGGACCATTCGGCCACGCGCTGGAATGCGTGCCGCAGCTCCCCGCTACCATCGCGTCGGTAGCGGATTTCCCCACCACCGGACCGGCAGTGAAGCCGGTCAATCCCGACCTCCGTGCATTCACATCGCCTCGGGCGAGGTTCAGTCGTGTCCGTCGAAAAGTTTCTCAAGCAACGCGCGGTCAAGATCACCGTCAACGGCAGCTACACGTTGCCGAACTGGTACGATGCCCAGGGCAAATTGCGCACCTTCGCCTGCCGCACCACGCGTGTCTCGCCGTTCCGGATGATCGTGGACGTGCCGGTCGTCGGCAAGGTCGGCGACCGGCTGACTTCGTATTTCGAGGAGTTCGGCAAGTTCGAGGGCTGCATCACCGACACGATGAGCGGCAGCTTCCTGCTCGAGCTCGAGATGACGCATGCCATGCGCGAGAAGTTCGCCGACAAGCTGACCTGGATCGAGAAGAAGCAAAAGGATCCGAGCATCCGCGAGGCGCGCAACAACCCGCGTTTCGTTCCCGTCGCGCCGCATGCCATGTTGACGCTGGCGGACGGCACCATGCAGAGCTGCTTCATCATCGATATGTCGCTGTCCGGCGCGGCGGTCTCCTCCGAGGCGCAGCCGCCGATCGGCATGCCGCTTGCGATCGGCGCCTGCGTCGGGCGGGTGGTCCGGCATCTGCCGAACGGCTTCGCCATCAAGTTCGTCGAGACCTACAAGCAGAGCGAGCTGGCCCGCATGATCTCGCGCAAATCCAAGGAGCTGCAGGTGGTCTCGGTCGACGCGGACCCTGTCGCCTAGACTTGGGCGTGTACTCATAAATCTGGTACGCGCGTGCGGAGATAGCGAGGTCTGAGTTGTCCTCCAAAGCAGACATCGACGGACGCCTAAGTGAATGTCCGCAACGGGCCAATAGGCGACATCCGGTCGTCGCCCGATCATGGGAGTTGGAACGCCTTCTTGAAGATTGCCTTGACGGCTTGCTTGGCTTCACGGGTAGCGACCGGATCGTGGCCGATGTGCACGCCGTGCACGACGCACGTGTCCGTATAGGCGAATGGCCGCTTGGTGTCGGTGTTAATGAGCAGCCCATCGGCATCCTCTTCGATCAAGCAATTGCGCACACTCTGGTATCCAGGCTGCATCGCTGCAGGCTGCGCACCGAGCGGGTTGTCGAATGCGTGCGAGGCGTTTGGATACTCGG